>JAFMJK010000044.1 GCA_017853515.1 Chthoniobacterales bacterium
GCGCCAACCGGTCGATTCCTCCCGCGGACCCACGCTGTGCCGTCTCCTCGAAGAACTCGACCAGATCGAAGGCGAGTTTTGGATCCGCCTGCTCTACACGCATCCCGCGCATTGGAGCGATGAACTCGTCACCACGATCGCGCAAAGCAAGAAAGTCGCCCGCTACGTCGACATGCCGTTGCAGCACATCCACGAAGAGATGCTGCAGCTCATGCGCCGCGAAACCTCGAGGCAACACATCGAGGATTTGATTGCGCGCATGCGCGAGGGAATCCCGGGCCTCGCCATCCGCACCACTTTCATCACCGGATTTCCCGGGGAAACCGACGAACACTTCGAATCCTTGCTGGAGTTCATCGAACGCACCCGCTTCGAACGTCTCGGCGTCTTCAAGTATTCGCAGGAAGAGGGATCGCGTGCCGCCAAGATGGACAAACAAATTCCCGCGGCGGCGAAAAACAAACGCCACGCCCGCGCCATGAAGCTCCAGCAAAAAATCGCCCGCGAGCTGGCCGTGGCGCAAAAAGGTAAAGTGCTTCGTGTCCTCGTCGAACAACCCCAAATCGCCCGCACCGAACACGATGCCCCCGACGTCGACTGCCGCGTCTTGCTCGAGAAACCCCTCCCCGTCGGCCGGTTCGCCGACGTCACCATCACCGGCTCACAAGTCTACGATCTAAGCGCTCAGGCCGTGTAGGACGCTTCGACGCGTTCGGCGACGTCGAGGTAGCCGTAGTCGACTTCGTAGATTTGCTTCATGCAGTCGAGCGACTTGTCTTTGTCGCCCATGCGTTCGTAGACCAGGCCCAGATTGTAGATGATGTCTTTCTTCGTGCCGTCCATGCCCGGGATTTCCGAGGCGGCGTCGGTCAGGGTTTTTGCCGCGAGGTCGAGCATGCTGCGTTCGGTGTAGCATTTGCCGAGGAGGTAGAGGGCGCGGGTGCGGCTGTTGGGATTGCTCCGCGCTTTCTGCAGTTCGGGAATGGCGTCTTTGTAGTGGCCGGCGAAGACGAGTTGTTCCCCCAGTTCGAAGCGGTATTGCAGGTCGGCCGGGTTGCGTTCCACGCGTTTGCGCGCTTCGCCCAGCATTTGTTCGGCCTTGCCGCGGCGGAGTTCGTCGATCTCGGCGCGGATGGTCGCGGCCGCCGGATCATCGGAAGCGAGCGAGGCGAGTTGCTTTTCGCGATCCGCGATGGACTTGGTGAGGCGTCGCATCTCGGTGTCGCTGATTTTGCGGAGCAGGCCGGGATCGGTGCCTTCGGCCAGCCCCGAGAGATAGCGGTAGTATTCCAGCGCGTTGTCGAAGTCTTCGCGGTTGTAATAAAGATCGGCCAGCTTGCGCGCGGACTCCTGGTCGGGCTTGCCTGCTTCGTGGGCGTCGTAGACTTTCTGCGCGAGTTCCTCGGCGGATTCCGCCGCTCCGACCACTTTCTCATTGCCGGACTTGGCGGCTTCCTGTCTCTGTTTGACCAGATCGGCGAAGCTGGATGTGCCGAGTTTTCCGCGCTGCATGGAACGGCGCGCCGCGGCTTCTTTTGCTTTTTCGCGGGCGTCGAGGTCCATGGGATTGGCCTTGAGGAGGTCCTCGAAAGTTTTGGACGCCTCTTCGTATTCCTCGATCTCCATGAGGTAGCGGCCGACCTCGTGGCGCGCTTTGGCGTTTTTCGGATCGAGCGCGATGGTTTCGAGGGCAAAGCGGGCGATGGCTTCGTAGGTGCGTTTGCGTTCGTCCGCGTCGAAGAGGGCGATTTCCGCTTTTTCCAATTCCTCGCCGACGGCGCTGCCGACGGCGGGTTGAAGGGACGTCGCGATCCGGTCTCGCTCGGCTTTGGCAATCATCTCGGCGGCCTGATGCAGGTCTTTGTTCGGTTGCACGCCCATCGGATCGGTCTCGAGGGCTTTCTCCGCTTCGTTGATCGCGGTGGCGAAGTCCCCGGATTCCAGGGCGCGCTGCGCTTTGCTTTTGCCGAGGGAAATTCCGCTGCCGGAGATCCCGAGGAAGGATGACTTGCCGGAGCGGGCGCGCATCACTTCCGCCTCGCGCAGCAGCCTGCGGCCGGCAAAAAATTCCGGCTCCTTGGCGACCATCTCGCCCATCAGCGCCACGACCAGCCCGTAGTTGCGCATTTCCAGCGCGCTCATCGCCTTGAGGTAGGTGCTCTTTTTGTCGGGAGAAAGGTCCTTGTCGGTTTTCACGGGAGGGGCGGAGAGATTAGCAGTGCGGCCTAGCCGGCGCAATGCGCCGGAGTCAGGCGCTCTTACTGTCGGGGTAGCTGCCGAGAATGCGCGTGAACGCGCAGACGGACTGCAGATCGCCCAGCGCCGCCGCGATGGCCGGGTCGGCCGCGTGTCCGGCGAAGTCGGCGAAGAAGTAATATTCCCAAGGACGCCGTTTGGACGGGCGGCTCTCGATGCGGGTGAGGCTGATCCCGGCTTTCTCGAAAGGCTCAAGCGCTTTGGCCAGCGCGCCGGGTTGGTCTTTCACCGCGAACATGACGGATGTTTTGTCCGCACCCGAAGGTTGCGTGTCCTGCGTGCCGACAACAAAAAAACGGGTGAGATTGCCGGGCGAATCCTGAATCGACGCGGCGAGAACCGGCAGACCGAAAAATTCCCCGGCCATGGAACTGGCAATGGCGGCAGAGGTTTCCTCGCCCGCGGCCAATTCGGCGGCCCGCGCCGTGCTCGCCACTTCAACGCATTCCGCGGCGGGCAGATGTTCGGACAGCCAGCGGCGGCATTGTCCGAAGGGCTGCGGATGGGAATAAATTTTCTTCACGGCGGAGAGCGGTCCCCGGCCGAGCAAGTTGAGTTCGACCGGCAGAAAAAGCTGCGCGCAGATTTTCGCGGTGGTGTCCATGAAGCGGTCGAGCGTCGCGTTGACCGCGCCTTCGAGGGAATTCTCGATCGGCACGACACCGTAGTGCGCGCGCCCGCGCTCCACGGCCTCGAAGACATCGCCGATCGTGCGCTCGGGTTCGAAATTGACCGCGCTGCCGAAATGCGCGGCGGCCGCCTGATGACTGAAGGTCGCCTGCGGCCCGAGATAAGCCACGTTGATATCCTGCTCGAGCGCGCGCATGGACGACAAAATCTCGCGGTAGATCGCGCGCACGGAACTTTCGGGCAGGCGTCCCTTGTTCATTGCGACGAGGCGGCGGAGCAGGGCTTCTTCGCGCTCGGGCGCGTAGTACGGTTCGCCGGATTTGCGTTTCAGCTCGCCGACTTGATGCACAAGTTCGGCGCGTTCGGAGAGCAGCGAGACCACACGGTCGTCGATCGCGTCGATCTTGGCGCGTATCTCGGCAAGGGTCATGACGCAGTCTCCGCTTCGGCCGCCGCAGGTGCGGGCGATTCATCGGCGCCGTTGCTTCCACCGGGCGGCTGATCCAGCGGGAGTGTCGGCTGGGTCTCGTCGGCCACGGCGGTCGGAAGTTCGACGCGGCGCAATTCCTCGCAGTTGGGCAACTCGTCGAGGGAGCGCAGGGCGAAGTGCTCGAGGAAAAATTCCGTCGTGCCGTAAAGCAGCGGGCGGCCGGGAACGTCGGAGCGCCCGGTGATGCGGACCACGCCACGCTCGAGCAGGGTCTGCATGACGCCGTCGACATTGACGCCGCGCACGGCCTCGATATCGGCGCGGGTGAGCGGCTGGCGGTAGGCGATGATGGCGAGAGTTTCCAGCGCGGACGGACTGAGCCGCGCGGGACGGTTCTCCGGAAAGAGCTGGCGAACCCACGGCGAAGCCTCGGGTGTGGTGACGACTTTCCATCCGGCCGCGCTTTCCAAGAGACAGAATCCGCGCTCCTGTGCCGCGTATTCCTCGTGCAGCTCTTGCATGACTTTGGCGATCTCGTCCTGTTTGGTCTTGGCCAAGGCGCGCACTTCTTCGTCCTCCGGCGCGTTCTCGGGTGCGGCCTTGAGATATTTGACGCACTCGGCGGCGGAGAGCGGGCGCTCGGACGAAAAGAGGAGTGCTTCGATGACGCGTTTCAGAGGATCCATGGGAAAGGTGGGGCAGGATTTGTCATTTGCCGCGGTCCATCAACCGCGAAATTGGCCTCAGGCTGCGTGGAGGGCCGGTCCCCTGCGACGGAGCAGGATTTCCCCGAAGGCGCCGGGTTGTTCGACCACGACATGGCGGAGGCGGACGAGTT
Organism: Chthoniobacterales bacterium; assembly: GCA_017853515.1. Taxonomy (GTDB): domain Bacteria; phylum Verrucomicrobiota; class Verrucomicrobiia; order Chthoniobacterales; family JACTMZ01; genus JACTMZ01. The sequence goes on from JAFMJK010000044.1 coordinate 4,155, forward strand.
CGAGCAGGGCGAGGAAGGTGGCGACCACTTCGCCTCGGGTGGTCTGGCCCGCGAAAAGCTCCTCGAATTTGAGCGGTTCGTTTTCGGGCAGGACGTTGAGGACAAATTCGATTTTTTCAGAGACGGTGAAACGGTCGGACTCGATCTCGCGCTCGGCGCCTTTGCGTTTCTCGATGCGGTCGAGCACGCGCTGGAACGCGGCGATGAGGTCGAGCGCGCCGACTTCGCCGGCCAGCAGTGTGGCCGGACCGTCCGAAGGCGGCGCGACAGGCGTGCGCCCGAAAAGTTTGACCGCGAGTTCGTCGCGATCGCGAAGGTCGCCCGCCGCTTCTTTGAACTTTTTGTATTCGATGAGCTGGCGGATGAGTTCCCAGCGGGGATCCTCGTCTTCACCCTCTTCCTCGACGGGGCCCTGCAGGTCGACGGGCAGCAGCGTGCGGCTCTTGATGTAGAGAAGGTTAGCGGCCATGACGATGAACTCGCCGCCGATCTCGACATCGATCGATTCCATCTGCTCGAGGTATTCGAGATACTGCCTGGTGATGCGCTCGATCGAAATGTCATAAATGTCCACCTCGTCCTTGCGCACGAGGTAAAGCAGGAGATCGAGCGGCCCCTCGAAAACGTCGAGTTTGACCTTGTAAGCCGCGTCGGCCACGGCGTGGATCAAAGACCGCGCTTGCGGCGCTCGGTCGCTTTTTGCGCCTTGTGTTTCTTCCCGGTGACGAGGCGCGTTTTGCGTTTGCGCAACTGGCGGGCGAGTTTGTCCATCACCAGGTCGATCGCGGCGTAAAGGTCGGTCTCGCGGTCCTCCGCATGGATATCCGGACCCGGCACGGCGAGGTGGATCTTGACCACATAGTTGCTCTTCTTTTTCGACTCGTCGTGCATGAGGACGACGTGGGCGGCAATGATGCGGTCGCTCTGGTTGTCGAGGTGGGCCAGCTTGTTCACCACATACGAATTGATGGCCCCGGTGAGCGCAAGGTGCCGCGGACTGAGATGGATATGCATACGGGGGAATTAAACCACCCGGCACGGCCCGCGGCCAACCCAAATAGGGGATCAGGAGCGGGGAGTTTCCCCCAGAAGAAGGCGCGAGGCGGTGTCGAATTTCTCGCGGTTCTTTTTGCCTTTGATGGACTGCAGGGCGTTGTCGCGGATGGTCCGCGCCGAATCGGCGTCTTTGTAGACGCGCAGCCATATTTCCATCATGCGCAAATGCGGGGCGATTTCCTCCGGATGCTCCGCGGCCAATTCGGCGAAAGCCTCCAGCGCGCCGGCGTAGTCCTCCTTGGCCAACCGTCCCTCGGGAATGCTGTACATGGGCGGGGGCTTGCCGAAGCGCTCGCCGGGCATGAACAGCGTGCCAAGCCAATCGCCGACGAAGCCGGCCAGCGGTTTGGCCAGAAGGATGGCCGCGACGATGAGCACGGCATGCGCGGCGAGAATCGGCAACATTCCCCCGGGCACCCCCTCCTCTCGACCGCGCGCCCCGAGCCACCACCAGGCGGCCGCGCAAATCCCGATGCCGAGGAGACGGAAAGCGATACCCGCCATGCGCGCAGTCTGATCCGCGGAGCACGGCGGAGTCAAAAAAACTCAGGCCGCGGAGGAAAGGCGGGGCGATTGCGCGGCGGGCAGCACGACTTGGAACGTCGAGCCGGTTCCGGGGAGGCTTTGCAGCGAAACCTCGCCGCCGTGGAGTTCGACGACGTTTTTCACGATGGACAGACCGAGGCCGGTGCCCCCTGTATGACGCGCGCGGTCTTTGTGCACCCGGTAGAAGCGCTCGAAGATGTGTTCCTGGTCCTCGTAGGGAATACCGGGGCCGTTGTCGCTGACCCGCAGGTGGACCTTGGGCCCGAGGCGCTCGGCGTAGAACTCCACGGTCAGTCCGGGCCGGTTCCCGTATTTGAGCGCATTGTCGAGAAGATTGACGAAGACTTGTTCAAGTTTGACCGCGTCGGCCTCGATGGCCAGATCCTCGTCGGCCGTGGTGATGCGGATCTCGGCGCCCTGCGCCCGGATGGGTTCGTCGAGTTGCGCGACAACGCGGCGGATCAGCTCGCGCAACTCCACCGGCTGAAGATCGAGCGGGACGGAACGGGATTCGGCTTGGGAGATGACGAGCAGGTCGTCGGTGAGATGTTTCAGTCTCTCGCTGTGGCGGAACATGACACCGAGCGCGTTCTCGGCCATGACGCGGTCTTCCAAACCTCCCTCGAGCAGTGTCTCGAGGTAGCCATTGATGATGGTGAGCGGCGTGCGCAGTTCGTGCGAGACATTGGCGACAAACTCGCGGCGGACGCGCTCGAGGCTTTTGATTTTCGTGATGTTGTGCACGACAACGACGGCGCCCGTCTCGCCGCCTTCGAGAAGCAAGGGGGATACGCTGAATTCGAAGATGCGGAGATCGCGTCCCTGCTCGATCGCGATCTCACCGCGTCGCGGCCGTCCCTCGCGCAGCGCCTCTTCCACCAGCTTCTGGATATCGAGGTTGCGGAAGGTTTCCATGACGGATTTCCCGGACGGCGAACCGGCAAGGCCGAAGATTTTTTCCAACCCCGTGTTGCCGAGGCGGATCTTCAGCTTGGGGTCCACGATGAACACGCCCTCGGAGATGCTGCCGAGGATGGCATTGAGACCGAAACGCTCGCTGGCCGCGGCGCGTTCGAGATCGCGCACGCGCGAGGCGATGGTTTTGAGGTCGTGTTCGGCGGCACGCAGGCCGCGGGGAAGATCGGGCATGAGGGGCATGTCGAGATTGTCGCGCGCCACGCGGCGCAGGCCGTTGCGCAGACGGAGGATGCCGGCGATGTAGCGGCGGAGCGCGACGAGCAGGATGGCCGCCGTGACCGCGATGGCTGTGATCCAGTAGTAGTTCACGACTCTTGCGACAACCGGAACACGTAACCCTCGCCGCGCACCGTCTCGATGCTCCCGGCATGGGCGCCGAGCTTGCTGCGGAGCCGGCGCATGTGGGTGTCGACCGTCCGGCTGTCGACCACGCTGCGGTAACCCCACACGTCGCGCAAAAGCATTTCCCGCGGGAGCGTCTCGCCGCGTTTTTCCATCATCATGGCGAGCAGCTTGAATTCGATGGCGGTGAGTTCGAGTTTCGCGCCGTCGAGCCGGATCTCGAAAATACCGCGGTCGAGTTCGAAAGGACCGACGCACAGTTTGTCGCCGGAGCCGGCCGAGCGCACGCGGCGGAGAAGACCCTCGATGCGCAGGATGAGTTCGCGCGGGCTGAACGGCTTGGTCATGTAATCGTCGGCGCCAAGTTCGAGTCCCGCGATGCGGTCTTCGGTTTGCGCCTTGGCCGTGAGCATGATCACCGGGATCGCGGCCGTGGCGCCGTCATTCTTGAGTTCGCGGCAGACATCTTCCCCGCGCATTTCAGGCAGCATGAGGTCAAGGACGACGAGGTCGGGCGGGGTGCTGCGGGCGGCTTTGAGTCCGGCCAGGCCGTCCCGGGCCACGGTCACGGAAAAGCCCGCTTTGTTCAGATTGTAGCGGACCAGGTCGAGGACGTCCGGATCGTCTTCGATCAGAAGGATATGGTCGGATTGGCCGGCTTCGGGTGCCACGCGGCAGGACGCTAGAGAGGAAAACCTCGTCCACAAGGGAAAAAGTGAGCCGCCAGGTGCTCCGGCCAGAAAACAAGAAAACTGACCGGCCTGGCGGCTCTTGGCGCAAACCAAACCGTTAACTTTGACCGAAGGGGCGGCTTGGCGTTCAAAAAATATTTCCGGGCCCCCGGAGCGCCCCTCCCCATGTGACGAAAATGTCACAGAATCAACGGGTTGCCCTTGGCCGCCGATTGGCCCTTTCCGCCCGGGCGACCCGTGCTAGGTTTCCGGCGTGAAAATTCGCCTGATTTTCTGCGCGGGCGCCCTGCTGCTGGCCTCCTGCAGTCAATACGACAAGCGCCACGTCATGCACATCAGCGTGGCGGACCAGCGCCTGCTCCTCACCGACCGCGGCGAACCGGTGGCGAGTTATCCGATTTCCACCTCGAAGTTCGGGCTCAATTCGCGCGAGGGCAGCTACGGCACGCCGGTCGGACGTCACCGCGTGGCCAAAAAAATCGGCGGTGGTCTGCCGGTCGGCGCGGTCATGAAATCGCGTCGTTTCACCGGCGAAGTGCTGCCGGTCAATGCGCCCGGACGCGATCCGATCGTCACGCGCATCCTTTGGTTGCACGGACTCGAAGCGCACAACCGGAACAGCTTTGTCAGAAACATCTACATCCACGGCACGCCGGAGGAGCGGAACATCGGTTTGCCGGTCAGTTACGGATGCGTGCGCATGAAATCGCGCGACGTGATCGAGCTTTACGATCGCGTGGGCACCGGCGCGCGCGTCGATATTTTCCGCGAACCGCTCGCCGCACGCTTGCCCAAACTTTTCCCGGCGCAAGCGACACCGCCGCCCGCGATGACGCAAACCGCGCCGCCGTCCGTGCCGACCACCACGTTGGCCGGCGACCTGCCCGACGCGACGCGCGGGCTTTGAGCAGGATACCGCGCCGCTGGACGGTGGCCGGCATCGACCTCGCATGGGGAGAGCGGCGGCCCGATGGAATTTGTCTTCTGCGCGGAGAAGCGGGACGCGTCACGGACGCCTTGGTCGGCCTGACTTTCGGTGATGCGGAACTGCTGGAATGGTTGCGGCAACATCTGCCGCGGGACCAAGCGGTCCTGCTCTGCCTCGATGCGCCGGTGGTCTGCCCCAACAAGACAGGATCCCGCCCCGTCGACCGTTTGACGCACCGCATGTTCCATCGCGAACAAGCCGGGGCGCATCCGACCAACCGCACGCGATGCGCGCGTCCGCTTCGCATCGTTGCCGCGCTGAAACGCGAGGGATTCTCCATCGCAACCGATTGGCCATCCACACGACGGGCGATGGTCGAGGTCTACCCGCATCCAGCCACCGTCCGGTGGTTCGGTTTGCCCCGCACGATCAAATACAAGCGCGGACCGTTGACCGAACGACGCCGCGAGTTCGCGCGATTGCAGCGCCTCCTGCGCGCATGGTTGCAGCTGCATGCTCCGGAAATCGCCGCGCAGGAAACAATCGGGGGCTTGCTCCGTGCCGGGTGGACAAAGGATGACGAGGACCGCACCGACGCGCTCTTGTCCGCTCTCATCGGATGGCAGTGGGCCACGCGCGGGGTGGCGGCGGTCGAGGTTCTGGGCGACACGCGGCGCGGATTCATCGTCCTTCCGACAGAAATACAGCCTGGTCGGTCCCACAACTCGAGTTCCCCCCGGACTCATGCGCTATGACCCGACCAGGCTGCGGGCTGAAGCCCTTTGTCTGGATCCGCTATGGGCGGATAACCTAAATAAAGCACCAGCCGTGCCAAATTTCGGCGGAGAAGTCCTCTTACTCTGTAAAAAATCAGGCCTCTGGGCCGCTCTGAGCGCGCGCACTGTCGCTTTTCGTCCAGCGACAGGCGCTTGCCCCGCGGCGGCTCAGTGTGTTCTCTCGACGGATGTCCCGTCGCCTCACCGCACTGGCCCTGTGGTCGATCCTCGCCTGCTGGGCGGGCGGCATTGTCTGGTTGTCGTCGCTCACACCCAGGGAGTTGCCCGAGGCGGCGTTTTTGGTATCGGACAAGTTCAACCACTTCATCGCTTTCGCCGTGGGCGGATGGCTTGCCGCGAGCGCGCTCCGCGTTTCGCGTCCGCAGGCCGCATTGGCCGGCCGCATACTGCTCGGCATTCTGCTCATCTCCGCGTTCGGCGCCATCGACGAGTCGCTGCAGAAATTCACCCCGGGCCGCACGGGTGGCGACATCTATGACTGGATTGCGGATTTCCTCGGAGCCGTGACCGGCGCATTATTGACCCTCACGACCCATGCCCGCCTTGAACGCTTCCTCACGCGCCCGTGAACTCCGGCGCGAGATCGCCCGTCACGACCGTCTTTACTACGAGGAAGCTGCCCCGGAAATCACCGACCGGGAATACGACGCGCTGCTCCGCGAGCTATGCGATCTCGAGGATGCGCATCCCGAACTGCGCGCGCCCGACTCCCCCACCCAGCGCGTGGCAGGCAAGCCGCTCGAAGGCTTCAAGCAAGTGCGCCACCGCGTGCCCATGCAGAGCCTCGACAACACATATTCGCTGGAAGAGGCGGACGAATTCATGGCCCGCGTCGAGCGCCTCCTCCCCGGCATCAAACTGCGCTGGACCATCGAACCGAAAGTCGACGGCGTCGCGCTCTCGCTGACTTATCGCGAAGGACTGCTCGAATTGGCGGCCACCCGCGGCGATGGCACGACCGGCGATGATGTGACGCAAAACATCCGCACCATCCGCACGATCCCCCTCAAGCTTGAGGGCGATGTTCCCGATTTGCTCGAAATCCGCGGCGAAGTTTATCTGCCGAAGAAGAAATTCGCCGCGCTGAACGAGGAGCGGGAGAAAGAAGGCGAAGCGCTCTTTGCCAATCCGCGCAACGCGGCGGCCGGCTCGCTCAAGCTTCTCGATTCCTCGATCGTGGCCAAACGCGGACTCAGCGCCGTCTTCTACGGACTCGGGGCGGTGGAAGGCGGCAAAGCCCCGCAGTCGCAGGAGGAACTTTTGCACTGGTTGAAAAAGATCGGACTGCCCGTCGTTCCGAAATTCTGGGAAGCGGATGACGAAGCCGGGGTGCGCAAGGCCATCGCCGCGTTGGAAAAAATCCGCCACGACTTCGCTTTCGAAACGGACGGCGCGGTGATCAAGCTCGACGAATTCAGGCGCCGCGAGCAGGCCGGCAGCACCTCCAAGGCGCCGCGCTGGGCCATGGCCTACAAATACGAGGCGGAGCGCGCCCGCACGAAGCTCAACAGCATCACCGTGCAGGTCGGCCGCATGGGCACGCTCACCCCGGTGGCGGAACTCGAGCCTGTGCCGATCGCGGGAAGCCGCGTGGCCCGCGCCACGCTGCACAACGAGGAAGAGATCGCTCGCAAGGACATCCGTATCGGCGATTGGGTCTTCGTCGAAAAAGCGGGGGAGGTCATTCCCGCCGTGGTCGGAGTTGATCTCAAAGCGCGCACCGGGAAGGAAAAGATATTCAAGATGCCGGAGAAGTGTCCGTCATGCGGCAGCAAGGTCTTTCGCGATCCGGAACTGACCGCGATCCGCTGCATCAATCCCGATTGCCCGGCGCAAATCCGCCGCCGCATCGAGCATTTCGCCGCGCGCGGAGCGATGGACATCGAAGGATTGGGCGAAGCCATGGTCGACCAGTTGGTCACCGCGGGATTGGTTGCCGCGTTGCCCGATGTCTACGCACTCAAGGCCGGCGAGGTCGCGGCCCTCGAGCGCATGGGCGAGAAAAGCACGGCGAATCTGCTCGCGGCGATCGAGGGGAGCAAAGGGCAACCCCTGTGGCGCCTGCTGTTCGGTCTCGGCATCATGCATGTCGGCGCGTCGGTCGCGCGCAAGCTGGCCGACAAGTTCCATACATTGGACAAAATTGCTTCCGCTTCGGTCGAGGAATTGGAAAGCACGGAGGATGTCGGCGAGATCGTCGCCCGGGAAATCCACGATTTCTTCCGCTTACCGCACAACCGGAAGCTGGTTGAGTCCCTGCGCAAGCGCGGATTGAACTTCGGCGAACGCGACGAACGCACCGCGCCCGCATCGCAGGAATTGGCCGGCGAAACGTGGGTCATCACGGGAACACTGAGCCGTCCGCGCGACGAAATCGCCGAGTTGATCCGCCGCCATGGCGGCGGCGTGAGCGGCAGCGTGAGCAAAAAAACCAGCTACGTCCTCGCCGGCGAGGAAGCGGGGAGCAAGCTCGACAAGGCTAAATCGCTGGGGGTGCCGGTCGTCGACGAAGCAGCACTGCACGAGAGGCTCAAACCATAGGTCCCATAGGACTTATAAGACCCATAGGACCCATGAAATCCGGCCAAAGTTTCCTCCCCAAGCACGGCAACTACCAAGAATTGAAAGCCTTTCAAAAGGCCGAGGTGGTTTACGACCTTACGGTTCGCTTTGCGCGCAAGTATCTCGGGCGCGGCGACCGCACCGTCGACCAGATGGTGCAAGCAGCGCGTTCCGGGAAAAAGAATCTGCTCGAAGGCAGC
>JAFMJK010000248.1 GCA_017853515.1 Chthoniobacterales bacterium
GCATCAATGTGGACGGAACTGATCAGATCGCGAACCGCGTCGCGGAAAGCGGAAGCCGGGTCATGGCTCTCTCGAGCAGTCTGGTTTTCAGTGGACAAGGCGCCAGCCCGCGCGCCGGGGATCCGGTGAGTCCTTGCTGCGAATATGGCCGGCAGAAGGCGGCCATGGAGTCGGGACTGGCGGGCGAGAATTGTGCGATCGTGCGGTTGACGAAAGTGATCGAGACGTTGCGTCCGAGGTTGTCAGGTTGGCTGGATGAACTGAAAAAAGGCCGGTCCGTTCGGGCGTCGGCGAGGCTTTGCTTTTCCCCGATCGCTCTCGGTGAAACAGTGGGCGCACTCTGCGGGCTCGTTGAGAAATTCCAGCCCGGGACTTTTCACATCTCCGGCGATGAAAGTTTTTCCTATCACGGTGCCGCGCTCCGCGTGGCGGAATGGGCGGGTGCCTCGCCCGAATTGGTCATGGCCGATACGGAGTCAGGGGCCGGTTTGTTTGACCCGGTGCCTGTGACCGCCTCCCTGGCGCCTGCCGCCCCGTCCGATTGTTCAGGCTGGAGATTCTCGCCGTCCTCCTCCACCCTTGCCGGCTTTATCCGCAGTCTTTGATCGATAGCCCTTCTCATGCCTGAGAAAAACAAGTCAGAAGCAACGCCGAACAACGGCAGCCCGAAACTCTATCTGGCCGTCTTTGTCGCCATTTATTGCACGGTATTGGGTTTCGGTTGGTTGTCGCAAACGCCATCCCAAGAAGAGCTCTACGGGAGCGGCGGCAGGTTTCTGCACGAAGTAGTCCATAACCTGCAGGCCGCGGAGGGTTTTCCATGGTGGAGCGCGAATTTCATGCAGGGGCACTCCACCGCGAACTTCGCCCTCTGCGCGGTGCCATTGGCCGTCGGCATCTGCAGCACGGCCATCTTCGGCCATCTGGTCGGAATCAAAATCGCCGCCCTGCTCATTGTTCCGCTTGCGGCACTGACAATGTTTGTCTTCGTCCGGCGATTGACCGCCAACGAATGGACCGCGGCCGTGGCCTCGGTGCTTTACGTGATGAGCGGACAGATGCTGGTCCGCATCGGCAACTTCGAGCACTGGATGGGAAGCTACTCGTACATTTTCCCGCCGCTCATTCTCTGGGCTTTTCTCAAGACGGCCGGTGAGGGGTCGTGGCGTGCCTCGGCTTGGCTCGCTTTTGCTTGGGCGGGGATGATGCTTTCCTACGCCAAGCTGACCTTCATGTTCGCGCCGCTCGCCGCGATTTTCTTTGTGTGGCTGCTGCTCGATCAACCGGAAAGGCGCGTCGCTTTGGTCAGAGGAACGATGGTTTCGTTGGTGCTTGTCGGTGTCATGTCCGTCGTTCTCTTGTTGCCGCTCACCCGGGAATGCCAATGGGTGGCTGCTTTCTCGATGGACAACTTCGCGGGGTGGCAGCAGGCGTTCTCGATCAAGAATTTCATCTCGGTGCTCGACCGGGCCAACGGGCTGCTCGCCCAAATGCGGCCGGACTTTGTCGCGGATCGCGGGCAGTTTTACCTGGGGCTGATCACCCTGTTCTCGGTGGCGGCTGTGTTTTGGTGGTCGCGTAAACACGCGGAATGGTTGGCGACTCGTAACGGGGTTCTGCTGCGGCTTTTCGTGGGCATGACTTTGTTGGCCCTGTGGCTCGCCCAGGGGCCATTCTCGGTGTTCACCGGAGTCCAAGAATTTCTCAAAGGCTCGCAGAAAGCCCCGGACTGGATTGCTGCTCTGATGTGGCTGATGACGTGCGTTCCGCCGTTCCTGATCTATGCGATTCTGCCGGCGGGGCCGCGCCGCGGTCTGTATGCGACGATTCTCATCCTCATCTACGTTTTTGTTCCGGGTTTTGTGGTGTTGGAAAAGTTGCCCATGTATCGGGATATTCGTGCTCCGTGAGGATCTTGGGAGGTTGGCTTCTTCGCGGCTGTTGTGGCCGGTGCTCTCGCCCTGCATCAGTTGTTCGACGCGCTGATCGAGAAGCGCGATCGGTTGGTTGTCGCGGGACTGCTCGGAGTGATCTTGTTGCTCGATTCGTCGGCTTATTATTCGAAGTTTTTTGCACCCGGCCTGCCGGAGCAGACATTCCGCGATTTCGACCGGTCGCAGGACTATTTGAAAACCTCGCTCATCGATGGGCGCGTTTATCCGATGTCCGGGAGATATTTTTACCTCCGCACGCCGATGCAGTCGGGCAGGGGATTGAACAGCGAGGCTTCGTGGAGCCATTTCCAGTTGCGCGGAATGCGGGCGCTGGTCAACGGGGCCAATTCGTCACCCACGGCCATGCAGACTTACATGCGTGTGGCGGGTATCTCTCACGTGCTGCTCGATAAAAAGGATCCGTTCACGCCGCAGCAGATCCAAAACGCCTTTGAGCAGGCTTATCCGACGGGATTCGACTCGGAATACATCAAGGTTCTGGAAAACAAGGACTCGCTTGCGCCCGCATTCATCGCGCGGGAATACATCGCGATGGATCCGGGGACCGAAGGAGTGGCTGCCGCTTTCCTCGACGCCGCCGGAAGAATCAATGCGGCACCGATCGAGTTGGGACCCAACGAGCGTAACTTCCCGTTCCTCGCCGGCACCGGTTCTGCGGCAGGCGGAATCCAGATCTCGCAAAAATACGCACAGAGCCCGGGCGCGGCGTTCGAACGGGTGCCTTACAGTCTTCCGCGCAAGGATCCTTCGAAGATGGTGTTCGATCCGTTCGGTGACCGCAAAGGATGGCTCGT
>JAFMJK010000045.1 GCA_017853515.1 Chthoniobacterales bacterium
TGGAAGCCGTCGATGAAATACTCCCGCTGCGCCCACCCGGCTTCCGCGAGGCCCTTCATGATGAGATCGCGCTCCCCATCGACATCGGGCCCGATGTGATGCGTCACTTCTCCTGTCGTGTGACTCAACCCGACGCGCTCGTCGAAGGACGCGGAACCGAACCACGCTTCGCGGCCTTGGTAAAGCTTGGCCCATTTCCAAAAACGCACATGGTGACGCTGGCGCGGACTGTCCCCCACCGGCAACTCGAAGGCCAAATCTTCTTTGCGTGCGAACAAATACAAACTGCTCACCGGCGCCTCGTCATCGGGCCGTCGCACCACCGAATCGACCACGATGCGAACGCTCGTGGCAAAGGTGATCGGATCGGCCGGAGACCATCCCGCCGCCGTCATCGCGCGCACCACGTCCTCTTCAGTTCCCTGCAAAGCGATATTGATCGGATCTCCCGGATGCCGGTCGAGCGTGTGCGTTATGCGCGGGCCGCTCGCGAGTCCCGGTTCGTTGCGGTAGAAAATCCGCCACATGGCCGGCGCAGCCAGATACGCGGCCGCGGCCCATGCCAGAACGATGGCGAGGACAAGCACCCACGTGTGAACCCTTTTGCGGTGGGATTTTTTCGTCATGGAAAGGAGCAGATCCTAACCGCCGAGACCGTAGAGATCACGGAGGGAAAAAATACAGAGAAGGCGTCCGTTGTCAGTCGTCAGGCGTCAGTTTTTCTTGCTGCAGACCGAAAACTGAAAACTGCCAACTCCGTGCGGAGCGCACGGTATTCCACTCCGCGCCCTGCGGGCGCGGCTATTCCGGTTCCTTCCGCTTGAGAAAATCGACCACCTCGCCGAAACGCTCTTCATTCTCGGGCGACGACGCAGCCAGCGCCTCGTGGGCCTCGACGATCGTGCCGCGTTTGAATTCTTTTGTCGTGGCGAGCTCCAGATCCTCCATTTCCTCCGGCGCCGGCGGCGCCGCTTCGAATCCCTGGAAAGCCAGCACCCGATCGAGTCCGTAACGCGCAAAGAGCGATTCAACGCGCGCGTTGACGCGGGCGAACCCGATCCGGCCGCGCGGATCTTCACGCAAGCGCAACGCCAGACCTGTCAGCGTTCCGAGGAAGGTCGAGTCCATCACCTCGCACCCTTGCAGATCAAAAGCGAACGAACGGTGCCCGGCTTCGAACATTTGCTCGGTGAAGGCACGCAGCGGCGCGCTGTTCTGGAAGGTTCCGTGCCCGTCGACGCGCAGCCACACCGTGCCGCGCCGGATCATGGTGCGCATCGTCGCCGCGCGGGTCGGCGGACGAAAGGTGGCCAGCGCTTGCTGGCGGAGAACGACGGCGTCGTATTTATCCTTCACCTCCACACGCAGCACGGGGATTGCTGCAGCGTCCAGCGCCGCATCGAAAAACTCCCGGTCTTCGTGATGACCGGGCTCGGCGCCATCAAAATCTATCACGCCGAGGATTTGCCCGGTGTCGGGCCGACATACCGCGAAATCAACGTGCTCCTTGCGCAGACGCTGCAGAGCCTTGCCCCTTAGGACAGCGGAAGCGGCCGGAGCGGGGCGGACCACGTCGCCCAAACCGACCTTCGGATAGACCTCGAACTCCGGCACTAGGGCGCGCCGCGCTACTTCGAGGAATTGGCGCTCCGCGGGGGAGAGCAATGCGCCCGCACGGACAAAAGGAATTTTCTCGGTCGCCTCGGCGCGCCATCGCCGGATTCCGAACACTGCTCCCGAAATGAGCAGCACGCCGAGAACAAGGGCAATCGCTGCTTCCATGGCCTCCTCTTTGCTAGTCGCGGGGCCAAAGAGCTATCAAGAACCAAATGGGCCGCGTCTTCGCGACGCGGAGTTTTCCGTTTTCAGTCGGCAGTCTTCAGTAAGAGGTCAACCGACGACCGACGACTTTGTTCCTCTCCTTTCCGCTTTTCAGCAATTCCGCTTTCCGCTTTTCTCGAATTCGCCCATGAGCCCGGAAGTCTACGAGAAACTCGGCCAATTTTACCTCGGGCGCGAGGTCGGCCCGGACGGCAAGCCGACCGATGATCTCCTTCTTTACGATTCGAGCAACCTGACCACCCACGGCGTTTGCGTGGGCATGACCGGCAGCGGAAAAACAGGGCTTTGCCTCGCGCTCCTCGAGGAGGCGGCCATGGACGGCATCCCCGCTCTTATCGTCGATCCGAAGGGCGACCTCGGCAACTTGCTCCTGACTTTCCCGCAGATGCGCGGCGAGGACTTCGCGCCTTGGGTCAACGAAGAAGACGCGCGCAAAGCCGGCGTTTCGATGGAGGAATTCGCAGCCACCGAAGCGGAAAAATGGAAAAACGGCCTGGCCGAGTGGGGACAAACTCCCGAGCGGATCGCCGCGCTGCGCGAAAAAGCCGACATCGCCATTTACACACCCGGCAGCAACGCGGGGATTCCACTCTCGATCCTCCGCTCCTTCGCCGCGCCCGATCTTGCCGTGGCCGAAGACGCCGAACTTCTCGCCGAGCGCGTGCAAAGCACAACGGCCGGACTGCTCGGTCTTCTCGGCATCGACGCCGATCCGCTCAAGAGCCGCGAGTTCAGTTTTCTTTCCGCGATTCTGACGGACGCGTGGAAAAAGGGGGAGTCACCCGATCTAGCCGCATTGATCGGTGCGGTGCAGAAACCGCCCTTCGACAAAATCGGCGTGCTCTCGCTCGAGGAATTTTATCCGTCGAAACAGCGCATGGAACTGGTCATGGCGCTGAACAATCTCCTCGCCTCGCCCGGCTTCGCCACCTGGCGCGAAGGCGAACCGCTCGACATCGCCAGCCTTCTCCACACGCCCGAGGGCAAACCGCGCCTGGCCGTGCTGAGCATCGCGCACTTGTCCGATGCCGAGCGCATGTTCTTCCTCACCACGTTGCTCGAGGAAGTCATCGCCTGGATGCGTCGCCAACCCGGCACGCCTTCCCTTCGCGCCATTCTCTACATCGACGAAATCTTCGGATACCTGCCCCCCATCGCCAACCCGCCATCGAAAGGCCCGTTGCTTCTCCTGCTGAAGCAGGCGCGCGCCTTCGGCCTCGGCATCTTGGTCGCCACGCAGAATCCCGCCGACCTCGACTACAAAGCGCTGGCCAACTGCGGAACGTGGTTCATCGGTCGCTTGCAGACCGATCGCGACAAACAACGCGTGCTCGAGGGACTGGAAAGCGCCAGCGCCGGACGCGGCGCGGATCGCGCCGCGCTCAACGAAATGCTCAACAGCCTGGGCAAACGCATTTTTCTTTTGAACAGCGTGCACCTCGGCGCACCGAAAATGTTCACCACGCGCTGGACGATGAGCTACCTGCGCGGCCCCCTCACCCGCGAACAAATCCGCGTTCTCATGCAGAGCGCCGCGCGTCTCCCGGCCAAGACACCACAGCCCGCACCCGAAACACCATCCCCCGCGGAACCACCGTCTTCGTCGGCCACCACGCCGGCACCTCCATCCGCCGAACCCGGCGTATGGCAACTCGTCCTGGACGGCAACGCCGGCACGCTCGTGCCCTCGCTGGGGCTGCGCGCGCGCGGCACGTTCCGTTGCTCGCGCCCCGCGGCTGAATGCGCGTGCGATTTTCTGGTCAGCATTCCTTTCGGGCCCGACGGCAAACCCGGGTGGAAAAATGCCATCGTGGCCGGCGCGACCGGCGACGCGACCCCGCCGGTCCCGCATGGCGGGCCGCATTACGCCTCGCCCAATCCCGAACTGCTCAAAGCCGCCGCCCAATCCGCGTGGCAAATCGAAGCTCGGCAAAACCTCGGTGAAAGCCTCGAAGTCACCGTGCAAAAGTCGGGTCCGGTCACCGGCGCGCCCTTCGAGGACGAGACCGGATTCCGCCTGCGGCTCGAACAGGCCGCACGCGAGGAGCGCGACGAAGCGGTGCGAAAGTTGCGGGAAAAATATTCGGCCAAAACGCGCGCTGCAGCGCAGAAAGTGGCGCGCGCCCGCGAAGTTGTCGCGCAACAGCAGGCGCAGGCCCGTTCCGCGCAGATGCAGACCGCGATCAGCATGGGCAGCACCCTCCTCGGCGCATTCCTCGGCAAAGGCCGCTCGAAACTCGGGCATCTCTCGCGCGGCACCACCGCAGCGCGCGGCGCCACCCGCGCCATGAAGGAATCGTCCGACGTCGGCACCGCGCAGGAAAAACTCGCCGCGGCCGAGGCCGCCGCCGCCGAACTCGAGCAGGAACTCGAAGCGCAGATCGCGGCCCTCCCCTCACCCGCCGATGTGTCGGCGCGCAACGCCGAGACCGTTCGCCTCAAGCTCATGCCCGCCACCCTGCGCATCGAATCTTCCGGTCTTCTTTGGACCTCCTGAAGGCGGGGAGCAGCGCCCGCGGTCTTTTGTTGCCGGATTCGCGCCGAACTTCCTCCGTCCTAACGGGGCTGATATGTTGATTTTCTCATGCCGCCGCTACGCTCCCACACCGTCGCCCTGACGGCCGATCAATCGGATTCCCTGCGCAAGCTCCTCGAGGAGCAGGGATTCAAATTCGAGCCGCGGCCATACACGCTTTATTTCGCGCAAAAGCCCGGGCTTACCATCGCAGTCTACGAGAAAGGCCCCAAAGCGGTGGTGCAGGGAAAGGACACGAAGGACTTCATCGAGTTCACCCTCGAGCCCGAGGTGCTCGGGGAAGCGCGCCTCGGCTACGAGGAACTCCGCCACCCGGAACGCTTCACGCCGCATTTCGGAATCGACGAGAGCGGAAAAGGCGACTTTTTCGGCCCGCTCGTCATTGCCGGCGCTTATACGGATGAAACCATCGCCCGCCAACTGCTCGAAGCCGGTATCCGCGACAGCAAATCGATCGGATCGGACGCGCAGATCCGCAAATTCGCCGAGGTCATCCGGGGCATTCCCGGACTGGTCAGCGAAGTGATCGTCGTCTCGCCGGAGAAATACAATCCGCTCTACGAAAAGATCGGCAACCTCAACCGCCTCCTCGCCTGGGGGCACGCGCGCGTCATCGAAAACTTGTGCGAGCGGAAGACCGATTGCCCTGCGGCCCTCAGCGACCAATTCGCCAACCCGCGCGTGCTCGAACGCGCGCTCATGGAGAAGGGACGCAAAATCGAACTGCGCCAGCAGACCAAAGCGGAAAGCGACTACGCCGTGGCCGCCGCATCCATCCTTGCCCGCGAGAAATTCATCGATTGGCTGGCCGCCGCCGAAAAAAAATGGGGTGTCAAACTTCCCAAAGGCGCCTCGGGTGCCGTTCTCGAAGCGGCGCGAGCCCTTGTCCACCAACACGGCCCCGACGCCCTGCGCGCCACGGCCAAACTCCATTTCAAAACAACGCAACAAGCACTGTCTTGATGAGCTGGCTGAAAACAGAACACTGCCGACTGAAAACTTCTCCCATGCACTTCCTCCTCCCTCTCCTTGTCATCGCCTCCACCGCCCTCGCCATGGAAACCAACCAACCGACCACCGCACTTCCCGGCAGCACCTGGCAGGTGGCGACCTTCGCCGGCCAAACTCCGCTGGCCGATCACCCCATCACCATCGAATTCGACAACGAGGGCAACATCGCGGGGAACGCTTCATGCAACCGCTTCGGGGGCACCTGCAAAATCGACGGCGCCAAAATCGAGGTGGGGCCACTGCGCAGCACACGCCGCGCGTGTGAGCCCGAAGTGATGCAGCAGGAACATAAATTCCTCAGCCTGCTCCGGGCCGCCACGGCATGGACTGTCACCGGCAGCGAGTTGGTTCTGGCCACGGCTGAGGGAGAGATCAAAGCCACGCGCAGTCCAGAGTGAATCCCATCACGCCTGCGCTGCCGTCGGGTTTGGTCTAACTTTCTTCTTCCCCCTTGGACCGCGCGGGTTTAGACCGCAAATCGTCGTATCAACCCAACCCCAAACAAGAAAGGAAACCTCCCATGAACTGGTATCTCGACGCTTGGAAAAACTACGCAAACTTCCAGGGCCGCGCGCGGCGCAAGGCTTTCTGGATGTTCGCACTCTTCAACATCATCGCCATTGTGGTTTTGACTTCCGTTGAAGGCTTCATCGGTCTTCGCGGCGATGGCAGCTACGGGATTCTCTCCGGGCTCTACTCGCTCGCGGTGATCCTGCCGGCAATTGCCCTCGCTGTGCGGCGCTTGCACGACACCGGACGCAGCGGTTGGTGGATCCTGATCGGTTTGATCCCGCTGGTCGGCCCCATCGTCCTGCTTGTCTTCTACGTGCAGGACAGCCAACCGGGCGCGAACCAATACGGACCGAATCCCAAAGGCGCCTAAGGACGATCGCCTTCAAAGTGACCGGCGAGGCCTCGGTCTCGCCGGTTTTTTTATTGCTCGGCGAGTCCGAAGCCCGCGTGCACGGCCTTGGCCGCGTCGGCGATGCGGTCTTCGTCGAGGATGACGGCAATTTTGATCTCGGAGGTGGAGATCATCTGGATGTTGAAGCCGCCTTTGGCCAGGAGGTCGAAGAGCTTCGCCGCCACACCGGAGTGCGTGCGCATGCCGATGCCGACGACGCTGAGTTTGGCCACGCCGGCGGTCTGGGTCACGCCGCGGGCACCGATTTCGGCGGCCACCGCCTTGAGCACGGGCTCGGCTTTTTTCAGTTCGTCTTTGTTCGTGGTGAACGAGATGTCGGTCATCCCCTCGTGCGGCGCGGTCTGCACGATGACGTCGACCACGACATTGGCCGCGGCCAAGGCGTTGAAGATCTCCGCGGCGGTGCCGGTTTTGTCGGGCACGCCCTCGATGGTGACTTTCGCCTGGTTGCGTTCGATGCTGACGCCGCGGATGACGACGTCTTCCATGCCTGGTGTTTCTGCTTTCACGATGGTTCCCGGGTTCTGGTTGAAACTGCTGCGCACTTCGAAGAGCACGTTGAATTTGTTGGCGAATTCGACGGAGCGCGACTGCATCACTTTCGATCCGGATGACGCCATTTCGAGCATTTCCTCGTAGCTGATCGTCTCGATTTTGGTCGCATCGGGCACGATGCGCGGGTCGCACGTGTAAACACCGTCGACATCGGTGCAGATCTCGCATTTGTCGGCCTTGAGGGCCGCAGCCAGCGCGATCGCCGTGAGATCGGAGCCGCCGCGACCGAGCGTGGTGATGTCGCCGTGCGCGGTCTGACCTTGGAATCCGGCCACGATGACAATCGATCCGCTGTCGAGATGCTCGTGGATTTGCTTGGGAGTGATGTTGAAAATTTTCGCCTTGGTATGGAAACCGTCCGTAACGATGCCGGCCTGTGCACCGGTCAGGGAGATCGCTTTGGCGTCCATGCCCTGCAAAGCCATGGCAAGGAGCGCGATCGTCGTTTGCTCGCCCGTGGCGAGAAGCACGTCCATCTCACGCTCGCTCGGCTGGGCGCAGACCTCGCGGGAAAGTTTGATCAAAGAATCGGTCACGCCGGACATGGCGGAGACGACCACCACGACTTTGTTGCCGGCTTTTTGCGTTTCAAGGACGCGGCGCGCAACATTCTTGATCCGCTCGGGGTCGCCGACCGATGTGCCGCCGTATTTTTGGACGATGAGGGCCATGCTAGTTGTCGCCCGGCAGGGCCGCCTCGCCGAGGCGGCCGCACGCTTGCGAAAAAGGCAGCGGACGGCTCGGCGAGCCGTCCCTACCGGTTGGGAAAAATTTCAACATGACACACCGAGGACTTTCGCCACGGCATCCATCGTTGCATCCGCCTCGAGCGCCTTGAATCCGTGGACCATGGGAGCTTCGGGATCTTTCAACCCGTGTCCGGTCACGGTGAGGACGATCTTCGCGCCTTCCGGATATTGGTGGAAAGGACACGCCGCGCACCGATCGTTGGAAAAACATTTGAGCAGGCCCGCGACAGACGCGGCGCTGGCCGGCTCGACAAAAATCCCCTCCTCCGCGGCGAGCCAGCGCTGGGCTTCGAGAATCTGCGCGTCGGAGACAATATCGATGCAACCGCCGGAGTCTTTGACCGCATCGCTGGCTCCCTGCCAACTGGCCGGATTGCCGATGCGGATGGCCGTGGCCACCGTCTCGGGTTTGTCGACGACATGCCCGAGGAAAATCGGCGCCGAACCCGCCGCTTGGAATCCGGTCATGCGCGGACGCTTCGTCGCTTTGCCGAGCCCATGGTATTCGCGATATCCCTGCCAATAAGCGGTAATATTGCCCGCGTTACCGACGGGAAGAATGTGGATGTCCGGAGCATCGCCGAGCTCCTCGATGATTTCGAACGAGGCGGTTTTTTGTCCTTCGATGCGGAACGGATTGATCGAGTTGACGATTTCGAAGCGTCCATCCGCCCCGAGCTCGCGGACGAGGCGCAGGGCATCGTCGAAATTCCCGCGGATGGCCACGACTTTGGCGCCGTAGATGAATGCCTGGAGCAATTTGCCCGCGGCGATTTTGCCGGCGGGAAGAAGGACGGCACAAGCCAGGTTGGCGCGTGCCGCGTAGGCCGCTGCGGCCGCCGACGTGTTTCCCGTCGACGCACAGATGACAGCCTTGGCCCCGCGCTCGACCGCCTTCGAGATAGCCATGGTCATGCCGCGGTCTTTGAACGAGCCAGTGGGATTGAGTCCTTCGTATTTGACGTAGACCTCGGCACCGCGGCCGACGAGTTTGCTCAGCTTCGGCGAATAGATGAGAGGCGTCGATCCCTCGTTGAGTGAAACAACGGTCGTCGCGTCGGTCACCGGCAAATACTGCCGGTAGCGGCTGATCACGCCGCGGTCGTGCAGGTTTTTCACGCCGCGGCCTCCACCCGGTAAAGCGCCGGATCGCCGTGCACACAATCGAGCGCGCGGATTTTCTGCAACGCCGAGAGCACGCGGCCGCGCGGCGCGTCATGGATCATGAGCACGAGCGCAGCGAGTTCGCCTTCGTTCGTCTCGGGCTGGATGACGGAGGAAATTCCGATGCCGGCTTCACCCAGAACGCCGGCAATGCGGGCGAGCACGCCCGGTTTGTCGTCCACCCCGAGGCGCAGGTAGAACGGGCTGACCACCTCGTCGGCCGGACGGAGTTTTCCGTAGAGCGCATGTGGAATAAAACCGAACGAATCGCGGGGCGCCTCGAGCGCGACAGCCGCATCGGCCAGATCGCTGATCACCGAACTGGCCGTCGGGTCTTGTCCGGCTCCGCGTCCGTAAAAGAGCGCATCGCCCACGACGTCACCGCGCACAGCGATGGCATTGAAGACGCCTCGCACCGAGGCGAGGATGTTTTCGTCAGGCACGAGCGAAGGTTGCACGCTGACCTCGACCGAACCATCCAAGCAGGCGTCGATGAAGCCGAGCAGTTTGATGGTGTAGCCGAGTTGCGCGGCAAAACGGATATCGCCCGGCGTGATGCTCTCGATGCCTTCGACAAGCACGTCTTTCGACGGCACCCAGAATCCGTAGGCCAGCGAGGCGAGGATGATCGCTTTGTGGCCGGCATCCCAGCCGTTGACGTCGAGCGTCGGGTCCGCCTCGGCGTAGCCCGCGGCCTGCGCCTCGGCCAAGGCGGAAGCGAAATCGAGTCCGCTCTCCGCCATGCGGGTGAGGATGTAATTGCTCGTGCCGTTGATGATGCCGCGCACACGCAGAAAATGATTCGCGACGAAAGCCTCACGCACGGCCTTGATGATCGGGATGCCGCCGGCCACCGCCGCTTCGTAGAACACGGGCACACGTTTTTCCGTGGCGAGTTGGAAAATTTCCGCGCCGTGCTCGGCGAGGAGAGCCTTGTTGCCGGTGACGACGATTTTTCCGCGTCGGATGGCTTCGAGGATGAGTTCACGCGGTTCCTCGATGCCGCCCATCAACTCGACGACCACCTGAACAGCCGGATCATCGAGCAATTCCCGCCAGTTTGCCGCAAGGAGAGCGGGCGGCAGGGAAACCGGTCGCTTTTTCGAAGGATCCTTCACCGCGATCTTGCGCACGATCAGATCGCGACCGATCCGCTCACGAAGGAGCGCCCGGTTTTTTTCCAGATTAAGGAAAACCCCGGCGCCGACCGTTCCAAACCCGGCCAAACCGATACCAATTTCGCGGATCATGCGAGCGGTGTATCCTGCCTAGGCGGAGGCACTACGGCAATGTTTTGCTCAAGGTCGCCCGCGGACCGGAATCCTTGTACACCATCCGAATGGTGGTTAATTTGCTAGTAAGCAGTTGCTGGGTCACTCCCTAAACTAAAACCGTGAAAAAATCGAAATCCCCGCTGGGCGCTGCCGCCCTCGTCATTGTTGCTTCCTTTGTCGCCGCAGCCACCCTGCTTGTCCCACACCCTGATCCGGAGACCAAGCAGACGGCCACCGCAAAAAATCATTCGCCCGCCGCGCCGCTTGCCGCACCGCAGGATATGCATGCTGCACAGGAAACTTTTCAGACCCTGGCGACATCCCCAACCGCAAGTCCAGAGGTGCAGCCATCCATGCCTGCGGTGCCTTCGACCGTGAGCGCGCCGGACTCGATGACCGGCGGACTCGCGGGCAGTTCCGGCATCCGATCGTTGGTGCATCCCGCGCCGACCTCCTCCGCCGGCCGAACCCGTGCCTCGGCCGGATCGGACCCATTCGCAGGCGGTCCTTGGGCCAATTCCGATTTTTACCCGACACCCGCCGAGATTCTCGCCGTGAGAAATCTCAGCGATCCGGCGCAGCGCGCGACGGCGGTCGAAGAAATGACAGCGGTCGAGGATGCTCGATACGAAGCGGTGCTGGCCAAGGCAGAGCAGCTCGGTATTCCGGTGCGCGTCAAAGGCACGGGGAACAACATCTCGATTCTCCACGATTTTCGAGGGGACGAACCGCTGTATCGCACCACCATGAACGCCAACGCCGCCGTATCGACCGGGGCCAACCTGATAAGGCAGACTGCTCCCTATAATCTGAACGGCTCGGGGATCAAAGTGGGCGTCTGGGACGGCGGCTCCGTGCGCAACACGCACCAAGAATTCAGCACAAACCGCGTCGTTAAGAGGAATTCTTCCGCGGCCAACGACGACCACGCCACGCACGTCGCCGGCACCATCGGGGCGACGGGCGTCCAAGCCAGTGCCAAGGGTATGGCCCCACTGGCAGCGATCGATTCCTACGACTGGAACAGCGACTACGCGGAAATGACCGCTGCCGGCGCGGCCTCGGCTACCGATTCCTCTGCACGTATCCCGATCTCGAACCACTCCTACGGCTACAACGCGTCGGCATCTGACATGGGACGTTACGAGAGCGAATGCAGGACAACCGACGCGCTAGCCGCCAGTTTGCCCTTCTATCTGGCGTTTTGGGCCGCCGGCAACGAGCAGGCAATACTCAGCTCGCTGGGAGGCTACCAATCCATCACTTTCAACGGACTGGCCAAAAATATCGTGACAGTAGGTGCGGCGAACGATGCCGTAACTTCCGGGATCCGCGACGTCAGCAAGGGAACTCTCGCTTCTTTTTCAAGCATGGGCCCCAGCGATGACGGTCGAATCAAACCCGACATTGTAGCCAACGGCGTGAGCCTTTACTCGCCGATCTCCACCGGGACCAACACCTACAGCACATACAGCGGCACCAGCATGGCATCGCCGAACGCCGCCGGATCCGCGGCCCTGCTCCAGCAACTCTACAAGACCAATTTTTCCGGGCAACTGATGCGC
Organism: Chthoniobacterales bacterium; assembly: GCA_017853515.1. Taxonomy (GTDB): domain Bacteria; phylum Verrucomicrobiota; class Verrucomicrobiia; order Chthoniobacterales; family JACTMZ01; genus JACTMZ01. Next base: position 11,622 of record JAFMJK010000045.1, read on the forward strand.
GCCAGCATGCTCAAGGCGCTTATAATCCACACAGCCAACGATGTCGGACGCCCCGGGCCGGACTACCAATACGGATGGGGCTACATGAACACCAAAGCCGCTGCCGATGTGATTCTTGCCCACAAGTCCAATCCCAGCGCGCCGAAACTCATAGAGAACTCGATCAACGCTTCGAACAGAGTCCGCACGAACACCTTTCTCTGGGACGGATCGAGCCCCATCCGCGCCACACTCTCATGGACCGACCCCGCGGGGGCGGCCCAGACTGCGGCAGACAGCCGCACTCCCAATCTTGTCAACGATCTCGACCTCAAAATTACTGCGCCTGACGGCACGACGAGTTACCTCCCCTACGTGATGCCTTTCGTCGGAACGTGGACCGCAAGTTCCATGGCTGCCAATGCGGTCACAGGCACAAACAAGGTAGACAACGTAGAGCGCGTCGACATTCCGATACCGGCACAGGCAGGAACTTACACGGTCACTGTGGGGATGTATGGCACGAACGCGCTCACGGGCGCCAACCAAGCATATTCCCTCATCGGACGGGAAGTCAGGCTGGCTCTTCACCGACACCCACTCCGA
>JAFMJK010000046.1 GCA_017853515.1 Chthoniobacterales bacterium
ATGACTTCGCCGAGGTTGTGCGGCGGCATGTTGGTCGCCATGCCGACGGCGATGCCGGTGCCGCCGTTGACGAGAAGATTGGGGAAAGCGGCGGGGAAAACGACCGGTTCAGTCAGGCGCTCGTCGTAGTTGGGAACGAAATCGACGGTCGATTTGTCCATGTCGGCCATGAGGGCCGTGCCGAGATGGGTGAGACGCGCCTCGGTATAACGCATGGCCGCCGGCGGATCGCCTTCGACCGAGCCGAAGTTGCCTTGGCCGTCGACGAGAGTTTCTCGCATCGCCCAGCTTTGCGCCATGTGGACGAGGGTCGGGTAGATGACAGCTTCGCCGTGCGGATGGTAGTTGCCGCTGGTGTCACCGCAAATTTTCGCGCACTTGATTTGCTGGCGTCCGGGAAAAAGCCGCAGATCGTGCATCGCGTAGAGGATGCGGCGTTGGGCGGGCTTGAGTCCGTCGCGCGCATCGGGCAGCGCGCGCGAAATGATGACGGACATGGAGTAGTCGAGGAAGGAGCGTGACATCTCCTCCGCGACATCGATTGGTTCGACTTTTTCGTTCTGTGTATACACGGAGACTGCTTGTTTTTCGGCGCGCGCGCGGCGCGTCCGGGGTAAGGCGAAAGTGTGTCTTTTTGCGCGCCTTTGCGCCAGCGCAAATCGTGATCGGAGAAAGTGAAAAGTTACGCGTAAAATCTGACGGGTTTCGCGGTGCCCGGCCGGATGTGCTTCGGCGGATCTGATGTTCGTGCGCGGTGACTTTATGCCGCGGGGGCCGAGTTTTTCCGGACTTCGGCAGGGCGAAAAAGGGCGGTGAACAAGTCAGCGGCCGTCAATCCTTCATCAGGAGGGAGTCCATCATCTTGTTCAAGGGCGCTTCATAAAGTGTTGCTCAGAAGTAGATTAGGAATAACAAGGATTATCCAGAGGACGGCTCTCTCGGATTCCTTGCGCCTTCTTTGACGGAACCAAGAGCGGACCAATAGTTGAAAGGGGCCGCAAGCCGACGAAGTCCCGACGTAAGTCCCCAGATGATTCCCGAGTCAACGTTGTGCGGGAAAATTCTCCTCCATCCATCCGGCCGCCTTCTTGAAATCGGCCGGGCCGAGGCTGTGGCCCGTGTCGTGCCAGGCGAGAGTGACCTCCGCGCCGGCGTTGAGGAGCAGCGCAGCAAGGCGCTGGGGCTGGTCGGCCGACATCATCTCATCGTGGCGTCCGGCGATGATCAGCACCGGCAGGCCGGCGAGGTCCGGCGGATGCGGCGGGTCGAGTGGAACCATCGCGCGCAGAAGGATGGCGCCGGAGAGGACGCCGGGACGGAGCAAAAGCATGGAGGCGGCGATGTTGGCGCCGTTGGAGTATCCGACGGCGATGATCCGCCGAAGATGATGGCGCTCAGCTTGGTCTTCGACGAAATCGGCCAGCTGATGCGTGCGTTTGACCAGATCGACTTCATCGAACACTCCGGGTGCCAGTCGGCGGAAGAAGCGGAGTTGTCCGTTTTCATCCACTTCACCTCGCGGGCTGAGCAGCGCGGCCCCCGGGCGGATCAGTTTTCCCAGCGGCACCAGATCGTTTTCGTTGCCGCCCGTGCCGTGGAGGAGCAGCAAGGCGGGTGAGGTGCCGGGTTGGAAGACGAAGTGCATGAAGTGTTCAGTTTTCAGTGTTCAGCATTTGGTGAGTTGGTGGGGAAGATTGGTGAGATGGTGTTTCGTTGGTGAGAAGCTCGTTCGTGGTCCGGAGCTGGCGCCGGCGGTCATAGACCGCCGCTACAAGCGTTGGTCGGCTGAAAACTGTGAACTGAACACTGAACACTCCGCCGCCTTATGCTGCGGGGCTGCTCTTGGAAACAGCGGGTTCGACTTTCAACTCGGCGAGAATTTTTTTCACGGCGGCGGCGGCGGTGAGTCCGTGTTTCTCGCGCAATACCGGAACGCTGCCGTGTTCGACAAATTCGTCCGGCCAGCCGATGCGGACGACCGGCGTGGTGATGCGGGCGTCGGAGAGGGCCTCGATCACGGCCGCGCCGTAGCCGTTGTGCAGGACATGGTCCTCGAAGGTGCAGACGACTTCGGCTCCGCGGGCGAAAAATTCCAGCGTCTGCGTGTCGAGCGGTTTGATCCAGCGCGCGTTGATCACGGCGGCGTCGATACCCTGGGCGGCCAGAAGTTCGGCCGTCTCCTCGGCCATCCCGACCATGTTGCCCAGTCCGAGGAGCAGCACGCGGCGTCCGTGGCGCAAAACCTCGCTCTGTCCGATTTCGAGTATCTGCGGATGCTCCTTCGGCTTGGCCCCGGTGCCCGCACCGCGCGGATAGCGGATGGCGATCGGGCCCTTGTGGTAATTCGCCATGGTCCAGAGCATGTCGGCGAACTCTTCTTCGTCCTTCGGTTGCATGAAGACGAAGTTCGGCACATGCCGGAGATAGCCGATGTCGAAAAGGCCGTGGTGGGTAGGGCCGTCGTCGCCGCTCAGTCCGGCGCGGTCCATGCAGAGTGCGACATTGAGGTTCTGCAGCGCGATGTCGTGGATGAGCATGTCATAAGCGCGCTGCATGAACGTGCTGTAAATGGTGAGGAAGGGTTTGAATCCCTGCGTGGCCAGACCGCAGGCGAAGAGGGCGGCGTGTTCCTCGGCGATGCCGACGTCGTAGTAGCGGCCGGGGTGGCGTTTTTCGAAAATGCTCAGGCCGGTGCCGCCGGCCATGGCCGCGGTGATGGCGACAACGCGGTTGTTGTGGTCGGCGTAGTCGGAGAGTTTTGTTCCGAAAATCTGCGAATAAGTGGGCGTCGTGGCGGGTTCGGTCTCGCCGGTGTCGGGCTTGAATTTTCCGAGGCCGTGGAATTTGTCCGGTTGCTGCAGGGCGGGTGCATAGCCTTTGCCCTTGGTGGTGTGGATGTGGAGGATGACCGGTTCGTTCTGTGTCTTGAGGAATTCGAAAGTGCGCGCGAGCAGCGCGGTGTCGTGTCCGTCGATCGGGCCGTAGTAGCGGAAACCCAAGTCCTCGAAAATGACGCTGGGCAGGAGCATGTGCTTCACGCCGGTTTCGACTTTGTGCGCCAGGGCGAGGGCGCCTTTGCCGCCGACCGCCTCGATGAATTTGGCTGCCTGCTCGTGGAGGTGCGCGTAAGCGGGGTTGGTCGTGATTTTGCTGAGGTAGCTGGCGACTGCGCCGACGTTTTTCGAGATGGACCACTCGTTGTCGTTGAGAACGACGATGAAGCGCTTGGTTGTCTCGGAGACGTTGTTGAGCGCTTCGAAGCTGACGCCGCAGGTGAAGGCGGCATCGCCCGCCACGACAACAACGTGGTCGTCCGATCCGCGCAGGTCGCGCGCCGCAGCCATGCCGAGTCCGGCGGAGAGGGCCGTGCCGGCGTGTCCCGCGCCGTAGCAGTCGTGCTCGCTTTCGCTGCGCAAAAGAAAACCGTTCAGCCCCTGGTATTGACGGATGCTGTCGATCTGCCCGGCGCGGCCGGTGAGCATCTTGTGGACGTAGCCCTGATGGCTCACGTCGAAGAGGATTTTGTCCTTGGGCGAATCGAAGGCGCGATGCAGCGCGATGGTCAGTTCGACCACGCCGAGGTTGGGTCCGAGGTGGCCGCCGGTTTTGGAAACGGCGCGGACGAGTTCGTCGCGAATTTCCTGCGCGAGGGCCGGCAGATCCGACTCGGGGAGAGTCCGGACATCGGACGGCCCTTTGATCGACGGCAGCAGCCGCGGCTCAGGCTTCTTCGCGCTCATCGAATTCCTCCAGTGTCGCTCCGCCGCCGGCCTTCCTGGCGATGAGGCGGACTTTTTGTTCGGCTGACTCCAATGTTTCCCCGCAGGCGCGGGCCAGTGCCACGCCTTCCTCGTAAAGCGAGATCATCTTGTCCAAGGGAAGTTTGTCTTCTTCGAGTTGTCCCACGATTTCGTCGAGCCGTTTCATGGACTCCTCGAAGCTGCGGGCTTCTTCCTTTTTCGCTTTGGACATGGTCAGAGATTCTCGCGGGTGGTCCAGCGGTCCATATCGGAGTAGAAAATGCACTCGCCGCCGATCGGCAGGTCGATTTTTTCCTTGAGCGGGAATCCGCTGTAAAAACGGTCCAGCTCGGGGCGCCGCAGGATGTAGTTGCCCCAGGCGGCGTATTCGCCGCGGGCGATCTGCGAGAGGAAGGGACGGTTTCCGGACACCGGAGTAAGATAAAGTCCGTTGATGGGGCCGCCCAGAGTTTTGTAGTCGTGCAAACTGATAAACTGCTCGACGGTCGACGGGAGGAGCAAGGAGACCCGCCCTCCATACCACGCAGTGGCCCAGGGCATGTCCGAGCAGATGACTTCCCCGGGTTTCATCCATTGGCAGACGGCGTTGATGAAGGGCGGAACGTAGGGAGGCCAGTTGACTTTCTGCGCGGGGGCGGTGAGCAGGTTGACCGCCATGGGCAGGGCGGTGACGGCGCAGATGGCGCCGAGGAACGCGTTGCGCGCGGGTTCGTAGCGGATTTCCATGCGTTTCCAGAGAACGAGTAAAAAAGCGAGCCCGTAGGCGGCAAACACCGGGACGAAGAGCATGTGAAGCTGGTTGGCCGAGACGGCTCCCTGCGGTGCGAAGAGGGCCATGCCTGCCGCGGCCCCGATCCACATGAGCATGACGCACCACCGCAGCATGTTGGTCTCCTTGCGGCGGAAGACGTGGAGCAGCGCGAAAAAGAATGCCGCCGCGGCCACGTTGAAGCCGAGGAAAGTGAAGAGGCTTTCGAATTGCCCGGTGAGGCCTCCGCGCAGCTTGGCCCGCACCGCCCCGAAAGCCGACATGTCCGGCTGCAGGTTGCGCATGAAGGCCGACTCCGAGCCGGTCGTGCCGTCGAGGATGGCGAAGATGCCCAAGCCGAGGGGATTTCCGCAGACCAAGTAGTTGCGGACCAGCCATGGCGACACGACGAGGAGGAAAACGAAAAACACAAGCAAAGCACTCACGCTGCGCGGCCGGAACCACACGGCGGTGAAAACAAGGAACCCCGCGAAGATCCACGCCACGACAGGGTGGGCGAGGGCGGCGAACCCGAGGAACAGAGCCGCGGCGGAGAGCAGCAGGAGCATCGGGCCGGTTCGCCCCGACTCGCGCGCGACGAGCGCCCGATGAATGAAGAGAAGCGAAGCTGTGAAAAGCAAAAGCACGGCGTTCTGCGGCAGGCCCGAGACCGAGAAACGCCACATCATGTCGGTGAGCAGGACCAGCGAGGTCGTCAGCCAGGCGATTTTCCGGTCGAAGATTTCGCGGACGAGAAAGAACGCCACGAAGACCGCGGCGAGGAACATGAGCATCCCGCCCGCCGCGACGACCCGGTCGGCAAAGTAGACCACGTCGGATGGTTCCATGGGCCACCAGCGTTTGACCGGGCGAAGCAGGGCGGCGTTGATCGCGGGATTGAGCGGAAAATTGTAGGTGTCCGGGAAAAACCCCGACGGCAGCGATCCGCGGCCATTGATGAATTGCCACATGGCCATCGGGCGGATGTAGAGCGTCGAATATCCGGCCCCCGCCGCGATCTGCCGGCCCACTTGCGCTTGGTCCATGGCCGTCTCGCTGTCCAAGCCGCGGAAATTCAAAATCAGGTAGAGCGCGGCCAGGCCTGCCACCGCCGCAAAGAACGCGGCGCGCAGGACCCAGAGTTTGAGCGGGCCCATTTCAATCTGGTGCAACAGCGCTTGGACCTGGACGTCTTCTTTGCTCGGCATGGCGGTCGGTCCGTCTTCTATGCGCGGGTTTCCCGTGCGTCGACTCTGAACGTCGTCATTTCTCCCACCGTTTTCTGTCGGCGAGCAGCAGCGAGGCTCCGTCGATGGGCAGGTTGACCTTGCTGCGCAACCGCCAGGACGGGGGTGTTTTCGTGCCGAGTTCTCCGATGACCACCCGTGCCCAGTCGCGGTATCGGCCGTTGACGATTCCTGCGTAAGTTTTTTCGCCGCCGCTGGCCGGCGTGAGGTAGATGGCCACGAGAGGCGCGCCGAGCAGGCGCTCGCTGTTGATCAGTTCGAATTGTTGCGCGCTTTCCGGAAGCAGGAGCGAACGGCGGTTGGCATACCAAGCCGTGGCCCACGGGATATCGGAAGCGAGCGCTTCATCCGGCCCGATCCAGTCCCCGAGTTTCTCCACGAGCATCGGCAAGTAAGGCGGCCAGTTGAAGCGCAGGGAGCGTCCGCCCGCCGCGGCCAGCATGGGCGCGGCCACCGACGCGTAGAGCAGGATGATGAACGCCGTCCTCAACAGCGGTTGCTCGAAGCCGAGGCGGCTCCAAAGCAGAAGGAGGAATCCGAGCCCGTAGAACAGCATCACGGGAAGAAAAAGGATGTGCAACTGGTTGACCGAGACGGCGTCGCCCGCGCCGAAGATCGACATGCCGGCGAAAGCCGCCATCCACATGACGAGGATGGCCCAACGGAGTTGCGCGGCCTCCCACTTGGGAAACACGTGAAATATTACCGCCAGAAAAAACGCCGCGGCGACGATGTTGTAGCCGAACAGCCCGAAGATCTCCGCAAACTGTTTCGTCGCGTTTTCCGCCGTGTTGGCCAGAAAGTTGCCCCACTGGAAGCCGATGCGCGGCTCCAAGTCGGCCGCGAAGGCCAATTCGTCGATTCCGTTCGGTCTCATCAAGGCGAAGTGCGCGAAGCCCATCAGTTGGCCGCTTGATCTCACGTTGTGCCAAACCCAAGGGAGCAGGGGCAGCGCGTAGCAGAGGAGCGAGGCCGGCACCACGGTTGTTCTCGGTCTCACCGCGACCGCCGCGAAGGCGAGGTATCCGGCAAAAATCCACACAGCGATGCCGTTTCCCAACGTAACCAGTCCGAGCAGGAAGGCCGCTGCGCCGGACCAGATGAGGGTGCTTCTCGGGCTCTTCGCATCGGATGCTCTGAGCGCGAAGACGAGGCAGAGCAGCGCGGCGTTGAAAAAGAACATCATGGCCGGCTGCGGCAACCCGGAAATTCCGAAGCGCCAGACCAAGGCCGTTGCCATGGCCAGTCCGGTGCCGAGGAGGGCCGAACGCGCATCGAACAATGTCCTTCCAAGCAGGAAAGCGGCAAGCAGCGCGCCGAGCAGGAATATGACACCCATGGCCGCGATGACCAGATCGCCGGAAGACATCGCGCCGGCCACGGAAACCTTCGGATCGCGCCCGGTCACGAACAAAGCCACGGCGTTCAGGAAAGGCCCGAGAGGCGCCTGGTTGATTTCCGGAAGCGGATCAGGCACCGGTCCGCGCGCGGCGAAGATGCCCAGCGCGAGAGGGCGGGCATATTGCGTGGTGAAGCCCTGGCCGGATGCGATTTGACGCGCGATTTGCGCCTGGTCCATCGCGTCGGGAACATAGAATCCATTGAATTTGTTCAGCAGCCAGAAAAGCGTCAGTCCGGTCAGAACCGTGGCCACGGCGATGCGTCGCACCCAGCGTGCGAGCGAGCCTTGCTCCAAGGCATGGAGCCACCACTGAAGTGCGGTTTCGAGGGCCATGACGGTTCAGTCCAGCCCCAGTTCCGGATGCTCGCGGAGTTTGCGGTGGAGCGTGCGGCGGCTGATGCCGAGTTTTTCCGCGGCCAGCGTGCGGTTGCCTTTGCACTCGGCAAGGGCGCGGCGCATGAGGGCGAGTTCCGTCTCGCCGAGGTTGAGGGGAAGGGGCCCACGCGCCGCCGCGGTTCCCGGCGCGGCGGCACGCACCGTGGCGGGCAGATCGCGCAGCGTGATCTTCGGGGTGTTGGACATGACCACGCCGTGCTCGATCGCGGCACGCAGTTCGCGCACGTTGCCCGGCCACGGGTAGGCAACGAGGCAACGCATGGCGTCGGAGGTCAGTTCGCGCGCCGGCTTGTCATTCTCCCGCGCAGCCTCGCGCAGGAAGTGGTCGGCAAGAAGGGGGATGTCCTCGGTGCGCTCGCGCAGGGGCGGGAGGTGCAACTGCACCACGTTGAGACGGAAATAAAGGTCTTCGCGGAATTTTCCTTCCGCCACCATCCTGGCCAGATCGCGGTTGGTTGCGGCAACGAGTCGCACGTCGGCGCTGATCGGCCTGTTGCCTCCCACGCGTTCGAAGACTCGCTCGCCGAGCACGCGGAGGATCTTCACCTGCGTGGCCGCGTCGATCTCGCCGATTTCGTCGAGGAAGAGCGTTCCTCCCGCCGCCTGCTCGAAACGCCCCATGCGGCGCTCGCTCGCGCCGGTGAAAGCGCCCTTCTCATGGCCGAAGAGTTCACTCTCGAGCAACTGCGGCGAGAGCGCGGCGCAATGCACCGCGACGAAAGGACCGCGGCGGCGCGGACTGAGCTGGTGGATGGCGTGCGCGGCGAGCTCTTTGCCCGTGCCGCTTTCGCCCGTGATCAGAACGGTGGCGCGCGACGGGGCGACTTGCCGGATGGTTTCGAGCACGCGTTCGATGGCCGTGGAGTCGCCGACGAATCCTTCGAGGCCGAATTTTTTGTCGATCTGTTCGCGCAACCGCGTGTTCTCGCGCTCGATCTCCGAGCCGTGCAGCGAGCGTTTCACCAGCAAGTCGAGGCGGTCGATATTGACCGGCTTGGTGACAAAGTCATAAGCGCCGTGCTTCATCGCCTCGACCGCGTCCTCGATGCCGCCGTAGGCCGTCATCATGATGCAGACCGGCGGATGCTGCTGGCGCTGCGCCCACGCCATCAGGTCCATGCCGCTTTCGCCGCCCAAGCGCAGGTCGGTGAGGAGCAGGTCGACCTGCTCGGTCTCCATGATCGCCTTGGCCCCGGCGATGTCGCCTGCCACTGCGACCTCGTATTGCTCTTCGAGGGCGTGGCGCAACCCGTCGCGGGTGTTCTTTTCGTCGTCGACGATGAGGATGATTTTTTTCAAGCGGGTCCGCTTCCGAGTGCGACATTTTTTCTCTCCCGCCGGAGGCCGCAAGGCAACCCGCAAGTTCCGCGGCCGGCCCGATTCGGCTTGCCAAGGCGCGCCAAAGCACTATGGGTTCCGTCATGAAACACACCGCCCTTGTTCTCTGTTCCGCCGCCGTCCTTGCCCTGACCGGCTGCCAAACCATGCCGACCGGGGGCAACAGTTCCTTCACTTTCGATCCGCCGGTGCAGTCGCCGCAAAACCCTTCCAACGTCCAACTCAAGTTGAGCACCGGAGCCCAGCGCCTCTACGTCGTCGAGGGTGACAGAGTTCTGCTCGCCACTCCCGTCTCGGTCGGCAAGGCGTCCTCGCCCACTCCGCACGGCAATTACCGGATCTATTCCAAGACGGCCAACCGTCGCCGCGTGAGCAGCCCGGGCGCGGGCTATCCGATGACTTACTGGATGGAATTCAAGCCCGCCTACGGTCTGCACTGGGGTTTTGTCAAAGCGCAGCCCAGCACCCATGGTTGCGTGCGCATGCCGCTGAAAGCCGCGCAAAAAACTTTCAGTCTCGTCCGCTCCGGCACACCCATCAACATTTCGCCCAGCCAGCCGTGGGATTCCACGGTCGGAAAATCCCTTCCGCGCATCGACGATTCGCATCTGCCTGATCCTCCCATGTCCTACATGCTCAGCCCGCAGGTCTTCGCCGACGCGCGCCAAGGCAAGATGTGGCGGTTCTAGCCGCACCCGCTTGGGCGCGCAGTTTTCGGTGATCCAGTTTTCAGCAGGGGCTGAGCCACCACTGAAAACTGTAAACTGAACACTTCCCATTTAGTCCGCCAATAGGCACGGGGTGATGAAATAGACCGTCCCGGCCTTTTCGGTTCTCGCCACCACGGCCGCGCATTCTTTCCACGCTTGCGTGGATGACGCCCATTTCGCGTCTTCACGCGGCCCCCAGAGCAGGTATTGCACCTGCAGGCGCCGCGCGGCATGGCGCCAGTCGGGAGCGCCGGACATCAGCGCGTCGAGATCGCGCTGCACCGGTGCGTAATCGAGTCCCTGGCTGAAGAGATGCCCGTCGTAGCCCATCGCCACGGGTTGCCCGAGGAGCAGCACCGGATGATTGTAGGTCGGCAGGCAGGCGACGCGCGCGTCGGACGGCAAGGTCCGGAGCAACACCTCGGCATCGGCCATTTCCATACGGTCGGCCAAACCGTATCCGTGGCGCGCATCCAAACCGGTGGCCAGCGAGATTCCGCCCGAGGCGAAAAGCCCGAGACAGGTGACGGCGCGCCAAGCCGCCGGCCAGCGCCCGATCAACTCCGTCCAAAGGACCGGCGCCAAGGCCAGATATCCCCAGATCATCAACTTGGTGTTGTCCCACGCCCAAGGCGCGATGGCGAAAAAGAGGCAAAAGACGATCGTTGCCGCGCCGGTCGAATAAATCACGCGCGCGGTAAGATCGCCGCGCCGGAACACCATCACGCCGGCCGCGACGAGCAGCGGCGGGAGAAGACCAAAGTTGCGCAGCCAGAACCAAAGCCCGCCGTCCTCCTGCATCCACCCCGGCACGAAACGAAAAGCGGAAGGCGCCGTGAAGTTCGCCGTGACCATGGCCACGAGCCAAACGGCGGGAATGACACTGGCCGCGCCGACGGCGAAGAAAGGACGGGCGCACCCTTGCCGCCAAGCCGCGGCAAAAAATGCGGCGAGCAGCGCGCTGAGAAAAAGGAAAGCCGGCGCGTTGAAGAGCGGCATCGTGGCATAGAGCGCGATTTGCGCGGGCACGGGCAGGCGGGGCCCGTCATTTTCGCCGCGCAATTGCGCGCGCCACACGCACATGAGCACGAGTCCCGCCGGCAGCGAGTAGAGCAGACCGCGCTGGGTGACGAACATGGTCAGAAAAAGATTTTTCCACGCGATGTTTTCCTCCATCGCGGCCAACGGTTCCCCGCGGAGCAAAACGAGCGCGGCGAATCCGCCGGCGAAGAGGAACGCAGCCAAGGCAAACCCGCGCCCCCATCGCCACAGTGCGACAGCCGTGGCGGCAGAGCCGAGGAGTCCGGCCCAACGGATTCCTTCGAAGACCGGAACGCCGGCGATCGCCAGGACCGCGTTCCATAGGTCCATGCCGGGGTGGTAGGGGAAGATCGCGCCGGAGAGGAAAGGGTTCTCGGGCCAGAAGTCTCCGCCCGCCGCCCAGCGGCGGATCAAATTCAGATGCAGCGACATGTCGCCGAGGTTGTGCGGCGAGAGAACCTTCCATTCGTTGCCTTGCTCGTAAATGACCCAGAGAAACGCGCGCAGCGCCGCGATGGCAAAAACGACAAAAAGGATTCCGTCGGCCAGCGTGATCTTCTGCCGCGGCGCGCTCGCGCGGCTCCATGTGATCAATGCGGCAATTGCTCCCGCGCCGAGCGCGATCCACGCGCGGACTTGGTCGAGTCCGCCGGCCAGCTGGCCGAGGCCGGCTGCCACCGTCGTGGAGATCGCGACGAAGACCAAACCCGCGCAGAGCCAACGCCAGCTTGTCATGGAGTTCCGTCCCGGCTCTGACCCAAAATTCTCGGCGAAAAAAACACGGTGCACTCCTCCATGCCCGAGCGGAACTTGAAGCGGCGTTCGACAAAGTCGGCCGGCAATTTGGCGCGGACCGTTGCGGCGTCTTTTGTCTCAACAACCACGAAGTCGTGGCCGTCGAACGACGCGGGAAGATTTTTGCCACTCGCCGGATCGGGTTTGCCGTGCCATGCGATGTTGGTGAAGTCGCCGAGGCTCCAAGGCAGAGGGTAGTAGTCGCAGCACAGGGCGCCGGTCACGCGGTAAAAGCGCGGATCGCGCCGCGCCGCCTCGAGCAGCGGATCGGTCAGCGTGCGCAGCGAGTTGTAAGTCTGAACATAGACGTAAGGTTCGGCGTCATTCTCGTATTGGCGGAAATTCAAACGCAGCGCCATGCCGAGCGATACGGCGAGAAGCAGAACACCGATCGCGCGGGCCCAAAAGCGCCCGGCCGCATCGACCGCCGCGCCGAAGAAAAGAAACCACGGCCAGAGGATCGAGATGATGCACCAAGGCGTTTTGTAGGGGACGACCGAATAAGCGAGGAGGATTCCCCCCGCGTAAATCGCAAGCAGTCGCGGCACAGCCGGACCGGGCCACGCGTAGCGCACCGACCAAACCAATCCCGCGAGCGCCGGCCATTCGTAGCGCGCGAGCAACGCCAGCCAGTAGTAGTTGACGAAGGGCAGCAACTCGAACGCCGGCTTGTCATGGCCGTTGGCTTCCGCCCCGGTTTTGGTCCAGGCGAGCAAGGCCTCGAACGGACCCAATAATCCGGGGAGG
>JAFMJK010000047.1 GCA_017853515.1 Chthoniobacterales bacterium
TCGCTGGCTTTGGCGAAATCGCCTTGGCGCTGGGCGAGTTCCAGTTGGTTTTTCAGGTCCTCGATTTGCTCGGCCAGCTTGCGCGATTCGGCGACCTGTTTCTTTTCGTTCTGCCACTGCGCCTTGAGCTTCGAGCCCTGCTCTTTCAAGTCGGCCAGCTCTTTCTCCAGTTTGGTCAAACGCTCCTTGCTCGCGGCGTCTTTTTCTTTCTTCAGCGCGGTGCGCTCCATCTCGCCCTGCATGATCTCGCGCTCGAGCTTGTCCAACTCGGTCGGCATGGAGTCCAACTCGATCTTCAGACGCGAGGCGGCCTCGTCGATCAGGTCGACCGCCTTGTCCGGCAGGAAGCGGTCGCTGATGTAGCGATCGCTGAGCACGGCGGCGCCGACGATGGCGGAATCCTGGATGCGCACGCCGTGATGGACTTCGTAGCGCTCTTTCAGTCCGCGCAAGATCGCGATGGTGTCCTCCACGCTCGGTTCCTTGACCATGACGGGCTGGAAGCGGCGTTCGAGGGCGGCGTCCTTCTCGATGTATTTGCGGTATTCGTCGAGGGTGGTGGCGCCGATGGTCCGCAGTTCGCCGCGCGCCAATTGCGGTTTGAGCATGTTCGAAGCGTCGGCCGATCCCTCGGCCGCGCCCGCGCCGACGATGGTGTGCAACTCGTCGATGAAGAGGATGATCTGTCCCTCGCTCGAGGTGACTTCTTTGAGAAAAGCTTTGAGCCGCTCCTCGAATTCGCCGCGGAACTTGGCACCGGCAATCATCGCGCCGATGTCCATGGCAACGAGTTTCTTGTTTTTGAGCGACTCGGGGACGTCGCCGCTGACAATGCGGCGGGCGAGACCCTCGACGATGGCCGTCTTACCCACACCGGGTTCGCCGATGAGAACGGGGTTGTTCTTCGTGCGGCGCGAAAGCACCTGCATGGTGCGCCGGATTTCCTCGTCGCGCCCGATGACCGGATCGATTTTGCCGCGCTTGGCCAACTCGGTGAGGTCGCGTCCGTATTTTTCCAGCGCCTGGTATTTTTCCTCGGGATTCTGGTCGGTGACGCGTTGCGATCCGCGCACCTCGACCAATGCGGCCATCAATTTGTCATGGGTCGCGCCATCTTCGCGCAGGAGTTTCCCCGCGGCATCGGAGGCCTGGGAAAGGGCGAGCAGGTAATGCTCCGCGCTGAGGTATTCGTCCTTCAGCTTGGACATGACGCCCTCGGCGGCGTCGAGTGTCTTGCGCAGGTCGTTGCCGATATGCGGTTGCGATCCGCCGCTCACCTTGGGGCGCCGCGCCAGCTCGGCATCGAGTTGCTCGCGCAGGCGGGCGACGGAGACGCCGACCTTCTGCAGAAGCGGGACGGCGACGCCCTCCGATTGGTCAAGAAGAGCGAGGAGAAACTGCTCGTTGCCGATCTCCTGCTGTTGGAGCTTGCTGGTGATATCCGCGGCGGCGTTGAGCGCCTCCTGCATCTTCTGGGTGAAACGGTCCGGTCTCATGCGACCGGAAAACTACCACTATTTCAGGCGGATTCGCATCCGAATAAATGTCGGAACATCGAGGTCCTGCCCGTCGACCATGGTCGGATCGAGATCCTTGAAGCGTCCGCGCATCGCCTGGTCGAGAGGCAACTCCTCCTGCTTTTGCTCGCCGGTATCCGTCTTGCGCGAAGCTTTTGTTTTGCCTTTGGATTTCGCGGGTTTGGCGGACGCTTCTTCGCCGGGCTGCCCGGCGGACAACTGCTCCTCTTCTGTCCCCTCCTCTTCCTCGGTATCGATGGCGACATCGCGAGCGCCGCCCGAGGTGGCGCAGGCCATGATGACCACGCCGAAGAGGTCTTCGTCCTCGGGATCGACAGCCACTCCGAGCATCACTTGCGCGCTGTCCTCCAAATGTCCGGAAATCTGCCGCAGGGCGGAGTGAACCTCGGTGAGTTTCACCGAATTGTCCCCGGTGATATGGACGAGCACGTTTTCCACTTCGCCGAGGAGTTTGCCGCTTTCGAGGAGCGGACTGCGCAGGGCCTCTTCGACCGCGGTGCGCACGCGATCGGGCCCGGTGGCGAAACCGCAGCCGAATTCGCAGCGCGCCCCCGAGCCGTGGAATACGTTGACCAGTTCGTCCACGCCCAAACGCAGGACGGCCGGCAGGCTGACCATGCGCACCACGGCGGCGACGGCCATGGCGAGAGTGCGCGAAGCCGCGTTGAAGGCATCGGAGATGGTCGCGCCCTCGGGGCCGAGTTCGTTGAGGCGGTCGTTCTCGAAGCAGAGGATGGCCGTGCAGGAACGCGCCAGGCGGGCGAGCGCGTGCTCGGCCTGATCGCGGCGTTTGCCCCCCTCGCCGGCGAGCGGCATGGTGACCACGCCGATGACGAGGGCCCCTTTGCGGTGCGCCTCGTGGGCAATGACCGGCGCCGCGCCCGAGCCCGTGCCGCCGCCCAAACCGGCGCAAACAAGGATGACCTGCGCCCCGGCGCATTCGGCGCGGATTTCGGCGGCGCTTTCCTTGGCCGCACTCTCCCCGAGCAGAGGATCGCCGCCGGCCCCGAGGCCTTTGGTTCCCTCGCGGCCAAGCTGGACTTTGCGCGCGGCCGGGGAATTCATGAGAGCTTGGGCGTCGGTGCTGGCGGCGACGAGTTCGGCGCGACCCAACCGCGCATCGACCAAGCGCTCGAGAAGCGAGAGACCGGCACCGCCCACGCCGAAAATTTTCACCGACGTGACAGGCGCGGAGGGAGCGGCCGCTTGGGCGTTGGGGCCGAGGTTGATCATAGTCCCGGAATGATGCGCCCGATTTTGCTGCGCAGACGGTCGAAGATGGAAATTTCCTCGAGGGCTTCCTGCGCGGCCTGCGCGTAGAGGACGAGTCCGACTGCGGTGCTGAAGCGCGGGCTTTCGAAAAGGATGCTCGGGCCCATGACCGGCCGCGGCACGGCGACGCGTGCGGGAACACCGAAGACCTCGGACGCAAGCAGCGCGATACCCTTGAGGTCGGCCGTTCCGCCGGTGATCAGGATGCCGCCGCCGATAAATTGCGCATGGCGCTCGAAGTTGAGCCGGCGTTTCAGAAGGTTGAAGAGTTCGCGCAAGCGCGCCTCCGCCACGATATTGAGCATGCGCCGCTCGATCATGCCGCCCGCGTAGGTCGGATCCTCGATCTCGACCGTCCCGCGTGCGTTGGCCGCACCCGGACCGACATCGGCGTGCTCGACCTTGAGTTTTTCCGCCCACTTGGTCGGGACGCGCAGGCCGATGGAGATGTCGTTGGTGATATGGTCACCGCCGACGGCGAGAACCCCCGTCTGCCGCACCGCACCGTCGCGGAAGAGAATGTAGTCGGTGGTTCCGCCGCCGATGTCGAGGACGAGAGCCCCCAAGTCGCGCTCCGTCTGCTCGATCACGGCCTGCGAGGAGGCCACCGCACTCATGACGACATTGTTGACCTTGAGGTTGGCCTCGCGGATGCAGCGGAGGTTGTTTTGGATGCGGGTCTTGGTGCCGTGGACGATGTGGAACTCCGCCTCCAGCTTGCGTCCGATCATCCCCAAGGGACTGGCCACACCCTCCTGCCCGTCGACGTAGTAACGCTGCACGATGGTGTGGAGAAAGACGTTGCCGGTGGGAATGGTGACATCGAGGGCGCTTTGTTCCACCTCCTGGACGTCCTCGTCTTCGATTTCGTCGCGATCTTCGGGGATCTGGATGCCGCCGCGGTTGCTCAACCCCTCGAGGTGCGAACCGGTGACGGCGGCGACCACTTCGGTGATCTCGCGGTCCGCTTTTTCCTCGGCCTCGGACACGGCGTCGTTGAGGCAGAGGGTTATTTTGCCGATGTCGACGATCTCGCCTTTGCGCACCCCGCGCGAGGGCGACTCGCCGACGCCGATGATGCGGAGAAGTCCGTCGCTGCGCGTCTCGCCGATGACCGCGGCGACTTTCGTCGTCCCGATCTCCAGACCGACATGCAGGATCGAGCGGGCCATGGTCAGGGTTTCTTTTTCGCCGCGGTTTTTTCCGGCGTCACGATCTCGGCGGGCGGCGGGTCGCCTTGGAAAGTGACGGGCGTGTTGCGCTCGGGAATAAGGTTGGCCGTGGCGATCTTGCGCGTTCCCGTGGAGAGGTGCGCGAGGATCATCTGCAAGCGGTCGAGTTGGGCCGGGATATCGGCCGTGCCGAACGTGTAGCGGGTTCCCGGTTCGGCCCATGCGAGGATGCACCATTCCTTGGAAATGTCGGCGGCGCGCAGGACGATGTCCGGATTGGTGCGCTCCGACGCGCGGACGAAAAGTTCCAGCGACTGGCGCAGGGCCGGAATTTCGATCGGATCGCCCAAGCGCCACTGCTCGGTGGGAACGCCGTAGATGACCGGGAGACGCGCGTGGGCGGCCCGCTGCGATTCGGGTTTCATCATGACGCAATCCATGTCGACGAGACAGGCCGTCTCCATGGCGGACGGATCCTCGCCCGTGTCGCGCGGGGCGACCCAAGCCACGGGGCGGCGGGCTTCGATTTGGATGGAGACGCTGTCGGGCAGGATGCGCTCGACCTTGGCGCTTTTGATCTCGGGAATGACGGTCAAGGCACGCTGCGCGGAGTCAAGATTGAGCGAAAAGATGTTCAATCCTTCGCGGATGCCGGTTTTTTCCAGCGCCTCCTCGCGCGACATGACACCGTCGGTGTTCACCTCGACGACGCGAACGGCGTATTGCGGATTGCGGAAAATCTGGCTGTCGAGCAGCGCGCGAATGCCGATGTACGAGAAAGCGATGATGCCGAGCACCACAACCGCCTCGCCCGCGTAGAGAAAAAGTTTCTGGTTGCGGCGACGGCGCTCGGTCTCGGCGGTGGCGGTGACCTCGAGCAGGTGGTCGCGGCGGCGTTTGCGCGCCGGACGGCGGGAGCGGGTCTTTTTGCGTCGGAAGAAGTTCATTTTCGTGGGAATCGGCGGAGGGAAAGCGAGGCGATTTCCTCGCAGAGTTCGAGAAAACCGGTGCCCCCCGCCGCGGCGGCCTTGGGGAGCAGACTGGTCTCGGTCATGCCCGGAATCGTATTGGCCTCGAGCACGAAAAGCGATCCGTCGCCGCGCAAAAGCACATCGACGCGCGAATAAACCTCCAACCCGAGCGAGCGGTGGGCGCGAAGGGCGGCATCCTGGATCGCCGACGTTGTCGCGGCATCCAGCGGGGCGGGGCAGAAATACTCGGACGCGCCTTTGGTGTATTTGTGGGCGTAATCGTAGAATCCCTCGTGCGGACGGATCTCGACGATGGCGAGCGCGCGGTCGCCGACCACACCGACGGTGAGTTCGCGTCCCTCGACGAATTCCTCGACGAGGATCTCGCGATCGAGCGAAGCGCAGTCCTCGAGCGCGGCCTCCAGTCCGGATGCTTCGCGCACGATATGCACGCCGACACTGGATCCCTCGCGCGGCGCCTTGACGACAAAAGGCAATGGCAGGGTCGGATTTTGTCCCGCGGAAATTTTCTCCCAGCGCGGCGTCGGAACACCCGCCGCGGCGAAGCACCGCTTGCTCGCCAGTTTGTCGAAAGCCAGCCGGGAGCCGGCCACGCCCTCGCCCGTGTAGGCCACACCGCGCGCTTCGAGGAGGGCTTGCAGCTCTCCATCCTCTCCGAACGTGCCGTGGATCATGTTGATGCAGAGCCCCGCGTCGGACGGGAGAGAAACCTCGGTCCCGCGCACTTCGACCGGCGTGACGCGGTAACCTCCCTCGGCGAAAGCCCGGGCCACCGCGGCGCCGGAGCGCAGCGAGACTTCGCGCTCCGAGCCCGGGCCGCCCATGAGGACGACGAGATGCAAATCTTTCAGTTCTTCTTTCATGCCGCGGGCCGATCCTCCCCGATGACCTGCACTTCGTTTTCCAACCGCACGCCGTGGCGCGCGAGAACGGCGGCGCGCACTTCCTCGACAAGGGCGAGGACATCGGTGGCGCTGGCACCGCCTTCGTTCACGATGAAATTGGCGTGGCGGTCGGATACGCGGGCCGCACCGACGTGGTGATTTTTCAGCCCGGCGCTATCGACCAACTGGCCGGCCTTGCCGCCCTCGGGATTGCGGAAGATGCAGCCGGCGCTGGCGCCCGCGGGTTGGGAGGCTTTTCGTTTGGCCGAGTATTCTTTGGTGCGGCGATCGACCTCGGCCGGATCCGCCCGCTCACCGCGGAACACGGCGGAAAGAGCGTAGTTGGCGCGGAGCAAGGGAACGTTGCGGTAATGCACTTCGAGCTCGCGCGGCGTTTTCTCGAGAATATTTCCCTCGTGGTCTGCGTAGCGCAGGCGCTCGACCTGATCGAAAGCCTCCACACCCATCGCCCCGGCGTTCATGCGGAGACATCCGCCGACGTCACCGGGAATGCCCTCCATCCACTCGAAGCCGGCGAGCCCGGCGGTGACCGCCGCACCGCTCAGGGCTTTGAGGCGCACACCGACCCCGGCGCGAATGCAATCGCCCTCGACGGCGAACTCCCCGAACACTCCGCGGCGCAGGCGCACGACGGCGCCGCGCAACCCGCCGTCGCGCACGATGAGGTTCGATCCCCGTCCCACCACCATGAGCGGAATGCCTTCGCCGTGGGCAACACGGACGAGCTCGCAAAATCCGTGCTCCGTCTCGGGCTCGAGCCAGAACTGCGCGGGCCCGCCCACCCTCATCGTGGTGTGCTTGGCCATCGGTTCATACAAACGCGCCACGCCGTCGCCCATAGCCTCGCGCAACATCTCCAAGATGCGCAGATCGGAGGCGAGCGCCGTCCCCTGCTCGTGGATGTTTCCCGCACCGAGCGTGACAAGAAGATCGCCGGGACGCAGCAACTGTCCCGCGCAACGCCCGGCCTCGTCGCGGGCGGCCTGATAATAAACATCTTTGGCCCCGTGGCGCGCGGCCGCGTCGACAAGGAGTTGTCCGCTCACGCCGCGGATGGGTTCTTCGCTGGCCGGATAAACATCGGTCACCACCGCGGCGTCGGCGAGCGCCAGAGCGCGTCCGAACTCCTCCTGCAACGCCTGCGTGCGCGTATAGCGGTGCGGTTGGAACAGAAGAAGAACACGCGCGCGTCCCGTGTCGCGGGCGGCGCGGAGCACGGCGGCGATTTCCGTCGGATGGTGTCCGTAATCGTCAACGACGAGAAAATCAGGCGAAGCGAAAAGCGTTTCGAAGCGGCGGCGGGCTCCGCGGAAGGTTTCGAGCGCTTTGGCGCAGACGGAAAGATCGAGCCCGAGCTCGGCGGCGAGCGCGAGTGCGGCGCAGGCATTGATCGCGTTGTGCTCGCCGGGAACATTCAAGGTGACGCGCGCGAGCTCCTCCCCGCCGCGAAAGACGGCAAAAACGGAACCGAAGTCGGCGGCGCGGAAGTCGCGCAGCGCGTAATGGCCGGTCTTGCCATAGGACACGGCGTCGGGGAAAGCGGCGCAGACGCGGCGCGCACCTTCGTCATCCGAGCAGTAAATGATCTTGCCGGCGGTCTGGCGGAGCAGTTGCGTGAAAGCCGCGTCGATCGCGGCAAGATCGGGATAATGATCGAGGTGTTCCGGCTCGATGTTGAGCACGATGCTGTGCTCGGGATGGTATTGCACGATGGTGCCGTCGCTCTCATCCCCCTCGGCGATGAAAAATTCACCGCCCGCATCCCAGCGAGCATTGGTGCCGAGAATCGGGATCTCCGCGCCGACATAATGCGAAGGATGTGTCCCGGCGGCGCGGAAGACATGCGCCGTCATGGCCGAAACCGTCGTCTTGCCGTGCATGCCGCAGACAAGGATGCCTTTTTTTCCGGCCATGAGGCCGGAGAGAGCTTCGGCGCGACGGACCAGCGGTTTTCCCGCGGCGCGCGCGGCATCGAAGGCGGGATTCCCGGCGCGGATGGCCGAGGAGTAGATGATCATCTCGGCATCGTCCGCGTCGGAGGCGCGATGCGGCGTGCGGAAATCGAGCCCGAGCGATTGCAGGCGCTTCACCTCCGCGGTGTCGACTTTGTCCGACCCGCTGACGCGGTGGCCGAGAGCCAGGAGCAGCGCGGCGATGCCGCTCATGCCCGAACCGGCCACGCCGATGAGATGGATGCGGCGCGGCGATCCGTGCAGAAATTGGGCCAGTTCGCGGACGTTCATTTCGTTGCGTGCGTCAATACGTCGGCCACCCTTTTCGCCGCGTCATGCGGGGCCAGCGACTTGGAGGCCGCGGCCATGGATTCCAAAGATGCTCCCGATGCGAGAAGGGACTTTAGCAGGGCGGCGAGCGAAGCTCCAGCAGCCTCGTTTTCCGGCACGAGGCGAGCCGCCCCGGCCTTCTCGAAAATACGGGCGTTCAGAGTCTGGTGATCCTCGGCCGCGTGGGGATAAGGGATGAGAATGGAAGGCAGGCCGAACGAGGAAAGTTCCGTCAAGCTGGCGGCCCCGGAGCGGGAAACGGCCAAGTCGGCCGCAGCGTAGACGTCCTGCATGCGGTCGCAAAAGGGAAGGACGACGGCAGTCACGCCGGCCGCGCGATAAGCTTCGCCGAGTTTCGCCGCGTCGCGTTCCCCGCTGAGGTGGATGACTTGGATGCCGGCGCCTTGGAGATGCGGAGCCGCGTCGGCCATGGCGGCATTGATGCCCGCGGCGCCCTGGCTTCCTCCCATGACGAGGAGAGTTCGCGCGTCGGGGTCCAAGCCGAGAAAGCGCAGCGCGCGGGCCTTGGCGGGAACATCGGCCACAAGTTCGCTGCGGATCGGCGTCCCGGTAACGCGCGATGTGCCGGCGGGAAAATGCTTCCCGCAATCCTCGAAGCCGAGCAACACCTCGCGACAAAAGCGCGCCCCGAGACGGTTCGCCTTGCCTGGAATGGCGTTGGATTCGTGCAGGTAGGCGGGGACGCCGCGCCGCCGCGCGGCGGCGAGCGGCGCCACGCTGGTGAATCCGCCCATGCCGAGCACGGCATCGGGACGAAAACGGTCGCAGATCGAGCCGCATTGGCGGTAGCTGGCGAAAAGGCGCTGCGCGAACCTGAGCGCCGTGGGCGAAAAAACGGAAGACAGTCCGACCGACGGCAGTGCCTCGCGCGGCATGTCGGGAAAAGCGCGCAGCGCGCGCTCGTCGATCGCTTTTTGCGAGACGAGGAGGAGCACCTCGTGGTTGGCGCGACGGAGTTCCTCGGCGACGGCCAACCCGGGGAACAAATGGCCGCCGGTTCCCCCGCACGCGATGACGAATTTCATCAGAAACGGACCGCGAGGCTGGTGGCAGGGACGGCGCGCGTGCGCGGCTTGGGCAGGCGGCGCCCCTGGCGGTGAATGTTGAGGAGAATGCCGACGAGCAGCATGTTGACGGCAAGGTTGCTGCCGCCGTAGCTGATGAAGGGAAGCGGCATGCCTTTGTTCGGGAGCAGCGAGGTGGTCACGCCGATGTTGATGGCGGCCTGCAGGGCGATAACGATGGTGATGCCGAAACCGAGGAGCATCCCGAAACGGTCTTTGGCGTTCATGGCGATCAGCGCCCCCGCGAGCAGCATGAGCAGAAAGCAAAAGACGACGAGCAAGGTGAAGCGCAGTCCGAGTTCCTCGCCGATCATGGGGAAAATAAAATCGGTATGCGCGTAAGGCAGGTAGAGCATTTTAAGGCGGCCATTGCCCAATCCCGCACCCGACACGCCGCCGGACCCGAAGGCAACCAAGGCCTGCCACTGCTGCAGGCCTTCATCGAGACGGGCCTTCTCGGGGTCGAGAAAAGCGAGAATGCGCGCGAAGCGCTCGGGGTTGTGCAACACGGCGTAGACCAAACCCGCCAGGGCGGCGACAAACATGGGAACGAGCCAGAGCAAACTCGCCCCGCCCACGAACATGACGCACACCGCAGTCAGACCGATCAAAGCGGATGCACCGAGGTCCACCTCCATGGCGATCAGGCCGATGAGCAAAGCGACAGCGCCGAGCGGCATGACAAATCCGCGGAGAAAACTTTTCGTTTCGTTTTCATGGCGGTGATACCACCACGCAAGAAAGACGAGCGAGGCGACCTTGGCCAACTCGCTCGGCTGGAACGAAGCGAACCCCAGGTTGATCCAGCGCCAGGAACCGTTGATTTTCATGCCGATCGGCGGCACGAAACAAAGGACGAGCAGCACGGCGGCCAGCGCGTAAAGATGCGGCCAGAATTTTCCCCACCACCGGTAATCGGTCAGCGACGCACCCACCAGAACGACGAGACCGATGCAGAGCCAGAACGTCTGGCGCCGGACGAAGTGATACATATCGCCGCGGCTGTCGGGGGCGAATGCACCCGTGCTTTGCAGCATGACGATCCCGATGGCCAGCAGGCTGACCACGGAAAGAATGAGTATGTAGGCCGTCCGGCCACGCATGGACGGGGGCCTACTTCTTCTTGGCCGGGACTTTGAGGATCGTGCCGATCTGCAGCTTGGTCGGGTCCTCGATGTTGTTCGCCTCAAGCAGCGACTGGTAAGTCACGCCGAGTTTCTTGGCGATTTTGTAGGGGTTGTCGCCCTTGGCCACGGTGTAAGTGTCGCCGGTCGATGTCGCCTCGGACTTCTGCTTGGCCGGGGCCGGGGACTTCGTCTCGACAATGGGAGCTTCCGCCGATTTCGTGGCTGTCATGATCGGCGCCGGCGAAATTTCCGCGGCGCGGAAAGCGGGCGCGGACGACTCCGGCAACGGCTCGAGCGAAGGCAAGGGCTCGTCCGCATCGGAGGGTTGGCGCTCCACGACCGCGGGCGCGGGCGCGGCCTGCTTCGGCTGGGAGGACAAGGCGAGCTTGTCGGAAAGTCCCGCCGCGATCGACGCACTCTGGCGTCCGGCATTGAGGTGGTTGAACGCCCAGATGCCGCCGACCGCCACGATGTGAAGCACGAGAACGACCATGAAGGCGTGGGACAACTTCATGTTCGGTTCGGACTCGTAGTAGTCCTCGTCGCCCCGCATGGCGCGGGCCGAAGCGCGGACGACTTTGCGGGCCTTCGGTTTGGCCGTCATCTTGCTGAATAGCTGCAGTTTCATGTGTTTTTTTCCTTGGGTTGTATTTGGTGGGTTAGGTGCTTGAACAAATCCCCGCGCTCCTCGTAGCTGCGAAACATGTCGAAGGACGAGGTGCCCGGGGAAAAAAGGACGGTGTCGCCGCGGCGCGCGAGGCTGTGCGCCATGCCGACGGCGGACTCGAGCGAGTCGACCGGATGGCAAGGGACACTCCAATCGCGCGCGATGGATTGGCGCATCTCACCGATGAGGACGGCTTCCCGCACGCGTTCGCCGACCAGCGGGGCAACGGGAGCAAAATCGAAACCTTTGTTTTTGCCGCCGGCGATGAGGATCACCCCGCCCGACTGGCCTTGGATCGCCTGCGCGAGCGCGTCCAGGTTGGTCGACTTGGAGTCGTTGATCCACGTGACGCCGTCGATCTCCCGGACGAACTCGCAACGGTGCGGCGGCGGCGTGTAGTCGCGCGCGGCGGCAACCATCCTGTCGGGATCGGCCCCGAGGCACATCGCGGCGCCGAAAGCAGCCATGAGGTTTTCCGCATTGTGCGGTCCGCGCAGGCGCGTTTCCGCCATGTCGACGAGCTTTTTGCCGCCGTGGAGGATGACCGAACCATCGAGGGTGAAGTCGGCCTCCGCGGCGCGCGCGGCGGAAAAAGTGATCCGCCGCGCGCGCAGGGCCGGCAACTCCAACCGCGCGTTGACCACCGCGAAATCTTCCGCCGTCTGGCGGTCGAAGATGCGGAGTTTTGCCGCGCGGTAGGCGGCCACGTCCGGGTAACGGTCAAGATGGTTTGCGCTGAAGTTGGTCCAGACCGCGACCTTGGGACGAAAGCTGTCGGTGGATTCGAGTTGGAAGGAACTGATCTCCACCACGGCGGCGGCGAGTTGCGCGCTGCGCGCCGCGACCTCGCTGAAAGGCAGACCGATGTTGCCGCACGCCTCGGCGCGGAGGCCCGCGGCGTCGAGCAGCGCGGCGGTCAGGCCCGTGGTCGTCGTCTTGCCGTTGGTGCCGGTGATGGCGATGACCGGGCAGCGGCAATTGCGGAAGGCCAGTTCGATTTCACCGAGGAGGGGTATGCCGGCCTCGACCGGCCTCCGCGCGAGCGGCACCACGGGATCGATCC
>JAFMJK010000048.1 GCA_017853515.1 Chthoniobacterales bacterium
CATGGCCGAAGTGCAAAACTCCCAACAGTCGGGCGAGATGACCCGCCGGTTCATCGAGTTCGTTCTCATGCAGGCGCAGCAGATCGCGCTGATGCTCGGGCAAATCCCCGGCCCGGACGGCCAGCCGATGGAGCCGAACCTGCCGGTGGCCCGCATCTTCATCGACCAACTCGAGATGATCCGCGAGAAGACGCGCGGCAATTTGTCCAAGGAAGAGGAGGAAATTCTCAGCAAAGTGCTGGCCGACCTGCAGTTGGCCTTCGTCGAAGCCGGACGGGGTTCGCCAGCCGCGTCAGCCGCAGCACCCTCCCCCGGGCCGGCGACTCCCCCTTCCTCCGCCCCACCCGAGGACAAGCCGTCCGGGGACGACGAGGACGGCAAAAAGAAGTTCAGCAAAAGCTACGGTTGATCCGGACACGTCCGCGGCGCACAATTCCCCATGCAAATCAGCGAATCTGAAGTCGGCGGCGTAACTGTTCTTGGACTATCCGGCCGCCTCGACGGTCTCGCGGCTCCCGAGCTGGAGAAGAAGTTGGCCGAGGTGGTGGCCGGGGGAAAGGATCGTCTCGTCTTCGATTGCGCGGGAGTGGAATACGCGAGCAGCGCGGGATTGCGGGTATTTCTCCTCGCGGCCAAACAGCTTAAAACGCGCGGCGGACGCTGCGGCTTCGCCGCGCTCACCGCGCCTCTGCGCGAGGTTTTCTCCGTCTCCGGATTTCTCGATATCCTCGAGGTGCACGACACGGTGGCGCAAGCCGCGGCTTGAACCGATGAAGCTAAAAGCAGAGTTGAGAGTTGACCGATGAGGGTTGAGAGATGGAGCAACAAAGTGATGACCGGCAGCCGAGCCCCGATCCTCGGGGCGATCGAGCGGTTGTGAACAATCTTTTGAATTTCACACCCTCATCCCTCAACCATAGACCCTCGACTTCTTTTTAATGATGAAGCCGCTAACTTTCACCGAGGAGATCGTCCTGCTCGCATTGGATGACCAAACGGGCGCGCAGCTTCCGCTCCCCGTCACGGCCCTCGCCTACGGGTTGGCCGGCGCCGTGCTGGCCGATCTCGCCGTGGCCGGGAAGATCGATACCGACGAGAAAAAACTCGTCGTGCTCGACGCGACGCCGACCGGCGATCCGTTGCTCGATCCTTGGCTCGCGCTGATCGCGGCAGACAATACCGTGCATCCCGTGGCGCACTGGCTTTCCGTGCTGGCCGACCGGCAGCGGGAAGTAGAACAGCCCGCGCTCGACCGGCTCATCGACCGCGGCATCCTCAAACGGCAGGACAAAAAAATCCTCTGGGTCATCGGACTGCGCCGCTATCCGACCGTCGACGGACACGAACGCACCGAAGTGCGCACGCGACTCGGTCAACTCATCCTCGGCGAAGATCTCCCCGACCCGCGCGACGCCATACTCATCAGCCTGCTCAGAGGCTGCCGGCTGACGGACCAAATTTTCGCAGGGCCGGAATTCGCCTCACGCGAACAACGTCTGGCCACGCTGGCCAAGATGGACCTCGTCGGCCGCGAGGTCGCCGCGGCGACCACCGACGCCATCATCGCGCTGTCGAGCGCGATGAACACGGCTGTGCCGCACATGTGATGCCCGGCTTCGGCACGTCGACTTTTCACACCCCTCGGTAGGGTCGGCTGGCCCAGCCGACCGCACGCATCCACCAGAAAGGCAGCGGCCCGCTGAGCCAGCGGGCCCTACCAACAACGCTCTACCGATAAGTCCACGACCTTTTGGTGTTTGGTATGACCTGTTCCCATCGGACGGGACCGCCCCGCCCGCGCGGCTGATGCGGACGGCACCGGACACGACAAAACTTAAACTGCCATAGTGTCAGATCCCGTCGCCGCCGGGGTCGGCAGAACCGGCGATTTCGACCACGATGCGGTAGAAGCGGGCGCCGGTTGAACCGAGACCGGTCTCGGTCACACTCTTCTCGGTGCCGTCACCGTTCACGGGATTCGACTGGCCGTTGGGCACATTGGTCACCGCGGTCCACTGGCCGTCGCCGAGGCTACTCGAGGCCATCACGGTGTAGCGGCGACCCGCCATCGTCGGAAAGGTCACGCGGAAGGTGCCGCTGGCCGACTCGACGGCCATCGGCGGGAAACCGCTAGCCGCGTCGTTCGGGTTGGAGAGCAGGACAAACTCCTGCAGGTCGGTCAGGCCGTCGCTGTCGGCGTCGCCGGTGCCGTCGCGATTCAAGTTACCGAAGAATTCATTCTCCCACGAGTCCGCCATGCCGTCGCCATCGGTGTCCACCGGTTGCGCGAGGTCGGTGCCCTGATCGAAACCGAAGACCACCGTGGTGGTGCCGCTGATGGCCACTTCGACCTGATGGGTCTGCGCTTGGTTGCGGCGGTCGATCGTGGTGATGCCGGAGGAGCCCCGGTCGGAGGCGCCGGTGTTGATCGAGCTGTTTTCCGAGGTCTGGACGAACGCACGCACAGGCCCGTCACCGCTCGCGTTATTGACCAAGTTCACGCGCTTGCCGTCCGGCGTCACCTGCTCGTTGGCGAGGTTCGCGTGGCCGTTCTTCATCAAGTCGAGCAAGTTCGGGGCAAGACCGAAGCGCACGTAGAGCTGGGCCGGCCCGCTGAGCGTGTAAGCCGCGCTGATGTTCCCGCTCCATGCATCGGGCAGCGAAATCGTTTTGGAGATGCCGGAGGTAGTGAATGTCCATTCCGCATCGCCCGCCGAAGTAACCGTGTAGTCGGCATTGACCGCATTGTTGTTTCCGCCTCCGAATGTGCCGCCCGTGGCCCACCAATCCTTGAAGCCGCTGGTGCGGTAGGCGCTGAGCGTGGTGGTCGTCCCGACAAAATTGCTCGCACCCTCGATATCGGTTTCGGTGTTGGCGTAGGAAGCGAAGTTGCCGGCAACCTGCCAGATTTTTCCGGTCGACGGATCGCGCAACCACGCGGCGGTCATACGTCCGCCCTTCTTCTCGAAGACGGCGAAGATACGGCTGTTGTAGAGGAGGTATTCCACGGCTCCATCGAGGTCGACGTCGAGCTCCTGCTTGCCGCGTGTCGTGCTGGTCGCCGAGGTGGCCCAAGCTTGGACGCGCTCGAAGACTTTGGCGAAACGCGCCTGGCCCTGGGTGTTTTTGGCGAAGTCGGCCAGCGACTGGTTGGCGAGCGAAGCA
Organism: Chthoniobacterales bacterium; assembly: GCA_017853515.1. Taxonomy (GTDB): domain Bacteria; phylum Verrucomicrobiota; class Verrucomicrobiia; order Chthoniobacterales; family JACTMZ01; genus JACTMZ01. Next base: position 3,166 of record JAFMJK010000048.1, read on the forward strand.
GGGCTGATGTAGTCGCCCGTGCTGAACTTCCTCAAATCGACAGCTTGGTTCGTGTTCGGCTGATAGAAAGCCGTCTGGAACATGGCGCCGCCGATGACCGCGCGAGCCACCGTCTGGAGGCTCGACGAGCTGACGGAGTTGGCCGCGGTCCACGCGGCATTGGCGTGTCCGTCGACACCGACTTGACCGAAGGGCGACGAGGCGCCGAGGTTTTGCACCTTCAGTTTGTTGTACCAATTGTCGTAGCTCTCGCCCGTGGCCCAATCGACGTAGTCCTTGGCTGTTTGCTCGAGATCATTGCCGGTCCCGCGGTTCTCGGTTCCCCACGTGCCGTAAGTATTTCCGTCCTGACCGATGTAATTGATTTGGTTGTCCGCCACCTGCTGTGCGGTGACCACACGGATCCACGGGCGGCTGCCGAGCCAGCGCACGTTGGCATCGTAGCTGTCGGCTTTGCTCAATGTCGCGAAGTCGCCCATATCGCGCCAAAGGACGACTGCCTGGTCCTGCACCCCGCTGCGGGCGCGGCGGGAGAGAAGTTGGCGGACCGACAGGGCCGAACCTTCGTCGCGGGTCTGGTCGAGGTATTCGCTGGTCACGTCATGGATCGGGATGACCTTCATGCCGTTGACCTCGTTGATGCGGTAGCCTGCAGTGCCTAGGGCGGCGCTGCGGCCGAACCACTTGATGAAGTGGCGCATCTGGTCGGCGAAGACATAGCGATAGCCAAGGTTGTAAATCGCGGCAAGCGCCTCATCGTCGAGCACGCGTTCGGGCGCCCAGAAGATGTTCGATGACACCGAGCCGTAGATGCCGGTGAGGAAGTCGTCGGCGATCTGCCGGTTGGCGCTATTGAACGAAGGCTGGAAGTATTTCGGCATGTGGTCGGCAAAGGTTGAGCCGACCAGATCGACTTTGTTGTCGGTGACGAGATTTTTGATGCGCTGGTTGAGGCTCGGGCCGTCATTGAGGGCGCCCGGCGTCGGGTTGGCCGCCCATTGCAAAGCCGAAGCCAGGGTGGGAGTGACGTGCAGGGTCAGCGGCACGCCGTGATCCTCATGGCTCTTGATCAGCCGTTGATAGCCGACCGAGCTCGCGCCGTTGGTGGCGTGGATGAGCGACTGCGTGACGCTGGCCGGCTGGATGGCTTGGTTGCCGTGGGCCACGAGCATCACCTTGGCGTTCTTGTTGCGGTCGTTTGCGCCGCTGCGGCCGAAGTAGCTGGTCAGTTTCCCGTTGAGGGCGATGTTGTCGGCATCGCGCCACCAATCGGAAGCGAGCCAATCGTCATAGATGGTGTCGCGGATATCGTTGCGTCCACCAAGGTCACCCGAGCCTACACCGACGCCATTCACGCCGTTCTGGGTGTTGGGCTTGGTGACGAACACTTGGAAATTCAAAGTATTCGGATCGCCCAACCAACCGGCATCCTTGAGTTGCTGGCGCTCGACGGCGATTTCGACCGCATCGTAGCGACTCGACCAGGCAGCCTCGTTGCGGCCGCCGAATCCGCGCACCTCGACGCCGCCGGACGTGACGGGGTTTTGCCATTGCGTGGTGGTGTTGAGGGACGAGTTGCGGTCGACGTAGATACCTCCCGAGTTTTGGCCATAGACGGCTATGACCGCCTCCCACTTCATGTCGGTGGCGATATCGACCTCGTTGGGAATGGAGCGCTCGCCGGCGTCGGGGTTGCCGGTATCGACGACGATGTAGGCGTCCACCTCGCCTTGCCACGCATTCGCGGCGAGATCCATGAAGTCGATGCGGAAGTAGACGCGTCCATCACCATCCGCCGCCGTATCGCCGCCATCGCGGAAGGAGAAAGCGAGGATATCGCGCGAGTTGTCGGTGTCGTTGTTCGAGCGATAGACATCGGCCGCGCCGTTGCTGTTGCTCTCATTATACTCGTCGAGAACCAGCAGATCGGTGTGCTTCCATTGCGTGAATGTGCCAATGGTGATGGACCCCTCGCCGCCGCCGCCACCGCCGGTGGTCGGCTGGTTCGGATGGGTCCCCGAGGCCAGTTCCTGCTCGTTGGTGAAGCCGTCGCCATCCGGGTCGCCGGTCTTGCCGTTGTTCGCATTGCCCGCGCCGCCCGTGCGCATGCTCGTCGTGCCGTCATCGAGCGGATCGAGTCCGTATTGAGTTTCCCAGCCGTCGGGCAGTCCGTCGCCGTCCGTGTCGAAGTTGAGCGGATCGGTCTCCGACCATTGCTCGCCGGCGTTGTAAATGCGATTGCTGTTCGCGTCGCCGTCGATCAGGCCGTTGAAGTTTTTGTCTTCGCCATAGCCGTCACTCAACGCGTCCTCGTCGGTGTCTGCCTTGGTCGGGCTGGTCTCGGTCCACGTCTCCCCGGCATCGATCGTGTTGTTGGGCCATTTGCGCTCCAGCCACGGCTCCCAAGTCGGTTCGATTAGTTCGCCATCGCCGTTTACCCAGCCGTTACGGTCGGCATCCTCGACTCCGTCGGAAATCCCATCGTTGTCCGTGTCCGGATTGGTCGGATCGGTCACCGTGCCGGCAGCTTGGCGGGACCGGTCGTCACCTTGATTCAGAGAACCAACGCCGGGCACTTTGCCATTGTTGGCAACAACCGCATAGAACGGGGGATCGAGGTCGCCGATGAAGTTCTTGAATCCGTCGCCGTTGGTGTCGGCGCTGACATCGGTCACGTTGGTGTTGGCCAGACGCCATCCAACCTCAAGAGCATCGGGCAGAAGATCGCCGTCGGAATCAGGACTGTTCGGCAGCGTTAGGCCGGAGGCGCGATGGATATGCACGTCGCCATTGCTCCATGTTTCGGCGTTGGCTTCGGGGAGATCTTTTTTGTTGGTCTCGTCGATATCGACGAGACCGTCGTCGTCGTCGTCATTGCTCGAATCGCTGTCGGTTCCGGTGATCTGGCGCAGGATGACGCGCGCGTTGCGGACCGTCTCGGTCACTTGGCTGCCGAGCGTGGCCGTGGCTTTGAGCACGTAGGTGGCCGGCGCGGTGATCCGCCAGGTGAAGTCCCAGGTCTTGGTATTGCCCGAGGTGGTGACCTTCACGCCATCCCACGAGCCGTTGTTGTTCGTGTCGGTGAAAGGTTCGGCATCATCGCGCACACCGTTGCCATTGGTGTCGGAGAAAAGTTCGCCGGGCGCATCGCAGACGCCATTGTTGTTCACATCGGTGTAGGTCTCGGCACTGTCCCAAAGGCCGTTGCCGTTGCCGTCAGTCAGAGGCTCCGCAGGGTTCCACTGGCCGTTGCCGTTGAGGTCGGTGAAGCTCTCGCCGGTATTCCACGTGCCATTGTTGTTGGCATCGACGAAGGGTTCGGCGGCGTCCCACTGGCCGTTGTTGTTCGAATCCTCATACGGCTCGGCCGGATCAAGCAGTCCGTTGTTGTTCTTGTCGGTCGAGGGCTCCTGGGCGTCCCACTTCCCGTTTCCGTTGGTGTCGGTGAAGGTTTCGGTGAAGAGATTGATGCCCGGGGTTCCGCTCAGAACGAGATCATTGACCGTGGCGCTGGTCTCCACACGCACGACATAGTCGAGCACATCGCCCGGCGGCGGCGTGTTGGGCACGTCGGGCAGAATGATCTCGGTCTGGCGTCCGTCGGAACCGAGCTCGGTCGGACGGGTGATGCGCACGAACGGTTTGGTGCTGGGGTTGGCCTTGACCAAACGGACCGCATCGAGTTTGCGGTTGTCCGGGAAGGTGTAGGTGACCTTCAGCGTGTGCAGGAATTCCGCCACGTCGTTGTACATGTTGGGCAGCGGAATGGCCAACTCGTGGAAGGTGTCGTTGACGTTGTAGTTGATCGTGAAGTTGTCGCGGCTTTGCACCACGGCACCGCGCTCGGTGCCGCTCTCCGTGCTGGCGATGCTGAAGGTGAAGCGGTTGATCAGCTCGTCGGTGTTGGACCCGCTGTTGTTGGCGTCAGGAATGTCGTTGGCCAAAGCCTTGGTGAAGTAGACCTTCATCGTGTAATTGTCGTCGACCCGGTCGCCGTCGCGTTGCGGCCAAGCGATATTGACGCGCTGGTCGGGTCCGGCTGTGGTGACGTTGCGAACAATCTCGGTGGCGTGGGCGTCGGCCGCATTCAGATCGATATCGCGAGCCGAAGAGGCTTCGAGCAGACGGATGGTGATAGCGGCTGTGCCGGTGGCCGGGATGTTGTTGTAACGGAAGCGCCATTCCTTTTTGCCGGGAAGGTTGATCGATGTGACGTTGGTCGCTTGGCCCCACGATTGCGGCAGGCTGGCATCATAAACGCCATTGTTGTTGATGTCCGTGTACTCCTCGCCGTCTTCGCGGGTGCCATTCTGGTTGGCGTCGACAAAGGGCTCAAAGCCGGGACCATTGCCGTTGAGGATTTTGGTCACCGAGTCGTTGTTGCCGTTGTCGCTGTCGGCAATGTGGAACCACAGTTCCTCGACGGTCAGGTCGGTGTGGACAACCAACTCGTAACTCGAGCCGCCCACTTCGCCGTTTTGCGCCGGATAGAGCACCTCGCCGGTCGGGGTCTCGGCATCGTAGTAGAAGACCTGCGTGAAGGTCTGGTAGAGCGGCGCGGAATTGTCGGGGTTGCGATTGAGGTGGGCGCGGGCACGAAGGACGTGGAAGCCTTCGCTCAGGCCGGTCTGCGTGGCGAGAGGCCAGCTGGCGTAGGCCGTGTTCGGCGTGGGCTTGCGCGCATAGTCGTTGTGGGGGAAGAAGACCTTGGTCGAAGGATTGAAGTCGGCCACGCGGAACGTGGTCATCATGTTCTTCTTGCGGGCAACTTCCGTCGGGCCGCTCGGCCATTGCGAGGACGCACCGGATTTGTAGAAACCGATTTTGTAGGTGACGGTGGTTCCGGGCGCCGGTTTCGGGATATTGGCCGAGGCCCACCAATCGTCGGTTGTCTGGTTGTGGCGGTAATTCAGCTCGGCCACGCGGGTCGTGCCCCGACCGATGCCGCCTGCCCCTTCGGGAAAACTGCCGTCGAGGGTGTAGTATACAAACGCTTTGAATCCGCCGCCGACCGAATTGCTCTTGGTCCAGATGACAATGTTGGTTCCCGACTCGTCGAACTGTTTCGGCGGGTTGGCGATGCCGCCCACATCGACAGTTGGATCATGGTAAACCCAAGAGGCCTGATTTCCGCCGTCGGTGCCGTAGTTGTTTGCCGTGGCCGGCCCGTTGTTGATCGACCCTCCGCCTCCGATTGTACGCACGAAGGTTTCGGCACCCGGCGATCCGATCTGACAGCGCGCCGTTTCCTTCGCCGCGAATTTTTCGGCGAACTGGCGCTCGACGAACAACGGCTGCTCGTAGCCCATCCAGATATCGCTGAAGATGCCCGGAGGATGGTCGCGGAAGGCGGGGTCGGTATTGTTGGTCGGGCGCGAGCCATTGAGATCGACACCGCCATCGAGTTTGAGCCAGATGTTTTCCGCCGATCCGTCGGCGCGCGCGACAATGGTGAAGTTGCCGCTTTTCACCACGGGCACGGTGGTGCGGTAGGTATAGTCGGGAGGCGTGACTCCGACGGGATAGCCGCGGTTGGGCAAATTGTAGGGATTGAAGTTCTTGTCGCCGTCCGGACCGTCCTTGCGCGTGACGGTGATGCGATCGACCTCTTCCCCGCCTTGGTAAAGCGTGACGGCCGAGTTCGGCCAGAGCGTCGACAACTCCGGTGTGCGCCAGCCGAAAACGTAATAGCCGCCCGGCGGAACAACGACGCTGCCGAGTTCGCCGGCGTATTTGTAGAAGCCGCCCATGTACGATCCGTTCGGACCCTCGGCGTATTGGTAGAGGTAGTCGCCCGGAGAAAAACTCGTCGAGATCGGGCGGGCCTGTCCTTGAGCGGTGTTGTCGTTGAACATGGCCACCATGGTGATCTCTTGGGAAGCCGTTCCGTTGCGCGTGTTGCCGGATTTGTCGCGGTTGTCGCGGCGCTCGTAGGCCATGTAATCGCCGTCTGACCAACGCCCTTGCTGCAAACCGCGGGCAAAGTCGTTGTGAATTTTCAGGATGTTCGGAATGCGCGGATCGCGTCCGAACCCGTAACCCGGGTCCTGTCCGAGAAACGCCGTGTTGGCATGGCGCGGGAAAGCGCCGCCGGATTCGCCGAGCGTGGCGGCCTTGTAGTAGCCGTCGGAATAAATCAGCCCCATGCCCTCGCGGAACATGTAGTGGGCATGCTGGAGTTCCTTCTGCGCCGCATAGTCGTTGTCGTGGCTGTTGGCGTGGGTCACGCCGAGACTGGCCGGGAATCCGCCAGCCCCCGCCGAGTCCAGGCCGGCCAACGTCCCCCAAGGACTACCCAAGACACCGTTCAGTTTGGAACGCAGATCGTTGTCGACCAGGCGCATGCCGGCGTCCCAATAGCCGCCATATCCCGGAGGTTGTCCGAGGTGCTCGCCAAAAACCATGGCGTCATCGCGTCCCCTCTTGTCCTCGAAGACCGAGTCGCGATGGTTGGGGTCGCTGAAGCCGCGGGTGCGGTTGAACTGCCATTGGACCTGCCCGAGGTAGCCGTCGTTGCTCGTATCTTTGTCGAGACCCGACTGTTTGCCGAAAAAGTAATCCGGCACATGCTTCACCGCGTCGAGACGCAGACCGTCGGCCTTGAGACGGTCGATCTTCCATCGCGCGGCGCGCTCGAGATACGTTTCGACGTATTCGACGTAAGCCGAGCGGTTTTCGAGGAGGTATGCCTTGGCATGGTCGCGCAGCTGCTCTGCGGTTGCGTTCTCCCCGAGCGCAGCCTTGGCCCGGTCGATCAACCATCCGAAATAAACCGTATTGCCGTCTTTGTCCCTGTCGTATTGCTCCGGGCGGTTGAGGTCGCGGACGAAGCCGTATTTCGGATGGGTCGAGCCCTCGCTCGTCCCGAAATTTTGGTTGGAACCATATTCCTGGGCGATGTCGATGAGGTCGGCCAATCCGAGGTTCTGCACCTGCCACTGACTTCCCCAATCGCGCGTGTTGTCCCACTTGCGGTAAAAGCCGTCCTCGGTTTTGCGCAGGTGAAAATCCTCGGGCACCATGCCAGGGTAAGTCTCGGCCTGCCCCTCGCCGCCGGTCGCCGTGTCCTCGTTGTAACCCGGGATGTCAAAGGCCCGGTGGTTCATGATGTTGTCGAAATAGACGCGGATGCCGAAGCGGTGCGCCACTTCCATCAGGTGCTGCAAATCCGCCTCCGTGCCGTAGCGCGTGCGCACCGTGTTCCGCTGATCTTTCTGCCCGAAATCGAACGGATCCCACATGTCGTAACCGACAGAGAGTCCGCCGGAACCCTTGGTCGGCGGCGGCAGCCAAAGCGAACCGTAGCCTGCCTCGGCCAACTCGGGCATTTTGCGGGCGATCTCGTCGTACGAGACGTTGAACAACTGGAGCAACCCCTCGGCACGAGCAGTCGGGGGCTGGCCCCCCACAAAGAGGAGACAGCCCGCCGCGGCGACTAAAACCCGCCGCCACGATGTCGGGGCGAACTTCATCTGGGGACACTTAAATGTCCCAGATTCTTTTCTGTTGTCAAGGTAGGCAGGCATCGTTTTACAGAGAAAACGGGGCACACGAGGGACCTTGTTTACTCTGTTAATTCAGACAGTCGTTTAACTCTTTTGTTCAACCCTCACAACAGAAATACGCCAGAAGCGGCCGCCCGGACGGCGGGATTGGCATCCTGGCCGGACCGGCGTAAAGACATTGCCAACATTTATGCCTTGGGAACACCGCTCCGAACCGCTTGCCCCGAGCCATGTCTTTGCCGGCCGGATGCTCCGGCAGATCCTGCTCGTCGCGGCCATCGTGGGCCTCGCGCTGGCCATGGGAACGACCGGTTATTTGCTGGTCTCGAAAGGAACCGAGAACCTCGACCTGGTGGATTCGTTCCTGGAGGCCAGCATGCTGCTGAGCGGCGCGGGTCCGCTTTATACGGAGCGGACATCGAGCGATGCGCTCAAACTTTTTTCGTCGATCTACGCGCTGTTCGGCACACTGGTTGTTGTTTCAAGCGTGGGCATTCTCGCCTCGCCCATCGTGCACCGCGTGCTGCACCGCCTGCACCTCGAGCGCGGGCGCAACGGCTGAACTCGAGCAACAGCCAACCAATCGGCAGGCAGGGGCGGCTGGCTCAGCCGCCCGCAACCATCACCCGCCAATGCAGCGGGACGCCGAGCCAGCGGGGCACCGCCGAAAAATCGCACCGCGTAGCGCGATTCACTTCACCCCGAGCGCCGCGCCGAGGCGTTTGCAGACGGTATCGAGCGACTTGACGCGCGCATACCATTTGAAATTGGCGGGGATGATTTGCCACGGGGCGAACTCGGGCGAGGTCTTGACGAACATGTCCTCGGCGGCCTTGAGGTAAGCGTTCCACTTGTCGCGGTTGCGCCAGTCTTCCTCCGTGATTTTCCAATTTTTCATCGGGTCGGCCTCGCGCTTTTTGAACCGCGCCATCTGCTCCTGCTTGGTGATCTGGAGCCACAATTTGATGATGATCGCGCCGTCGTCGTGCAGCACGCGCTCGAACTCGTTGATCTCGCGGTAGGCGCGTTGCCATTCGGTCTTCGCGCAAAATCCCTCGATGCGCTCGACGAGGACGCGTCCATACCACGAGCGATCGAAGATGGCGATTTCGCCGCGGCGGGGGAGCTTGTTCCAGAAGCGCCAGAGGTAATGGTGCGCGTATTCCTCGTCGGTCGGCTTGATCGTCGAGTAGACGCGGATGTGGCGCGGGTCCAACCGCTCGACCAACCGCTTGATCGTCCCTCCCTTGCCCGCCGCATCGGGTCCTTCCACCACAATGACAACACTGCGGTTCGAGTCCTTCAGCGCGTGCTGCAGCTCGAGCAAACGCAAATGCCCGGCCCGCAATCTCTCGCGGTATTTTTCCGGGGTGTGCGACTTCGATTGGTCCAGATCGGCGAGGCGGACCGGTTTGGCTGCGGAGGC
>JAFMJK010000249.1 GCA_017853515.1 Chthoniobacterales bacterium
GAGTCCGACTTTGTCGAAGAGCTGTTCGTAATTCAGCGACTGGATGATGACGCCGATGCTGCCGGTGAAGGTGGTGGGATTGGCCACGATCCAGTCCGAACCGCAGGCGAGATAATACGCCCCCGAGGCACCGAGCGAACTCATGGAGACAACGACCGGTTTCTTGGCGCGCACTTTGAGGATTTCGTTGTAAATGATGTCCGAGGCCGTCACTTCGCCGCCCGGCGAATCGACGGCCATGACCACGGCCTTGACGTCATCGTCCTCCGCCGCGGCGCGCAAAGCCTTCTTGATATCGTCGACCATCGACGTTCCCCACTCCGTCTGCTCGGCCGTGTGGATGACGCCCTGCACGGGAATGACGGCGATCTTGCCCGCGCCGTGCTTGCCGTCCTCGATCGTGATTTCCTGCATCTGAGCGCGCCAACCCGAGGTGGTCATGCTCTGCGCCTCGCCGGCCCCGAGCAGCGCGACGAGCACGAGGTTGAAAAAGACGCTCGCGCACAAAGCGAGGAAGAGGAAAAGCAGCGCGCAGCCCGTCTTTTTCATGAAGCGACAAGATGGACGAGGTTCGGGTCGGACTCAAGCAGGCAGAAGGCGGGCGGCTTGCCTTCGCGCGGGAAACGGCTTAATTGGCCAGAGATCATGCACCCGCAAAAGGACGCTTTGGTGCGTTTGCTCGCCGATGACGACGAGCAGACGGTGCGCATGGTGAAGGAGCGCCTGGCCGAGGAAGGCAGCGCCGGATTGGAAGATCTGCGCGATCTGGCGCTCTGCGACAATCCCCTCGCCGCGCTGCACGCCCGCGATGTCGTGCACGAAGTGGTGCAGCAGGAGGCGCTGGAAACATTCGAGGATCTTTGCCCGGTTTTCGGCGACGGGTCGGATCTCGAGGAGGCCAACTGGTTGCTCTCCGCCGCGCTGCTCCGCGGTTTCGAGGCGGCCCCCTACCGGCAACGTCTCGACGCGTGGGGCGCGGAATTGAAACGCCGTCTGCGCCGGGCCTCCGGGGACCGCCATCGCGTGGATATCATGACCGATTTTCTGGCCAGCGAACTCGTTTTTGCCGGCAACACCGACGACTACTACAACGAGCGCAACTCGCTCCTGCCCTGCGTGCTCGACTCGCGCAAAGGAATTCCGATCAGCCTCACGCTTGTCTACATGCTGGTCGGACAGCGCGCCGGCGCGAAGGTCGAGGGCGTCAACTTGCCCGGGCATTTCCTCGCGCGGCACGGATCGGTTCTTTTCGATCCCTTCCATCAGGGCCGCGTGCTCGAGCGCCGCGATTGCGAGGAAATCCTGCGGCGACAGAACCAGAGACTCGAGGACTGGCATCTCGCCGCGGCGGGCGCGAGACAGATGCTCACGCGCATTTTGGCCAATCTTCTCTACGTGTATCACCGCGAGGGCAAAACCTCGCTCTACGCCCGGGTCAAACTCTGGAGCCACCTCCTCTGCCGCAGCTGATGCAGGCCGAGGTCATCAACACCGGATCCGAATTGCTCCTCGGCTTGGTGCAAAACGCGCACCTCGCCTGGCTGGCCGGCGAACTGGCCCCGCTCGGTGTGACAATCTCGCGCCAAGTCTGCGTGCCCGACGGGCCAGACATCCGCGGGGCGCTCGACAAGGCGCTGGACCGCGCGGATCTGGTCATCTGCACGGGCGGACTCGGTCCGACCACCGACGACATCACGCGCGAAGCCGCGGCCGAATTGCTCGGGCTTCCCCTCGTCGAGGACAAAGCGATCTCCGATGCCATCCGCCAGCGTTTCGCCCGTCGCGGACTGCCCATGGCCGATCGTGTGGCGCGCCAGGCCATGGTGCCGGTCGGTGCGGATGCGTTGCCCAACCCGAACGGCACCGCGCCCGGACTTTATTTCCCGCCCACCGTGCTCGGTTCCCGCCGCGCGCGGCACCTTGTTCTTTTGCCCGGACCGCCGCGCGAATTGCAGCCCATGGTGCGCGACAACGTGCTGCCGCGCCTGAAGGCCGCGCTGCCCGGCGCCGCGCAACGCGAGCGCCGCATCTACCGCCTGACCGGCATCGGGGAAAGCCAAGTGGAGGAAAAAATCGGCGAAAGACTCGAGGCGCGCGGCGATCTCGAGGTCGGTTACTGCGCGCGACCCTCGGAAGTCGACTTCCGGCTCATCGGACGCAAGGAAACAATCGAGGCGGTCGAACCGGAGATTCGCGATCTTCTGGGCGAGTGGATTTATTCGCACGGCGGCACGCTGGAGGAAGCGGTGGTCGGCCTGCTCCGCGAAAAGCGCCTTTCGCTCGCCGTGGCCGAGTCCTGCACCGGCGGGGCACTCTCCGACCGCATCACCGATGTCCCCGGCGCCTCGGAGGTTTTCCTCGCCGGCTATGTCACCTACGCGAATGAAACCAAGGAGAACGCGATTGGCGTTCCCGCCGATCTCATCGCCGCCCACGGCGCGGTGAGCGAGCCGGTGGCCGCGGCCATGGCCGAGGGCGCGCGCCGCAAAGCGGGAACAAACTGCGCGCTTTCGACAACGGGCATCGCCGGTCCCGGCGGCGGATCCGCGGAGAAGCCGGTCGGCACGGTCTTCATCGCCCTCGCCGCCGAAGGTGCGCCGACCACGGTGCGCAAATGCTACTTCCCGCTCGACCGCCCGACTTTCAAATACATGACCACCTCGGCCGCGCTCGATCTGCTGCGCCGCCATGTGCTCGGACTGCCTCT
>JAFMJK010000250.1 GCA_017853515.1 Chthoniobacterales bacterium
TGACGCTGTCGGAGACGACGATGTTCAAACCGGTGAAGTCGGCCACGGCCTGCACTTTGCCCATCTCGCCGCCGCTGACCTCGAAGCTGTCATATCCGAACTGCACGGGCGAAAATTGACCTTTGGAAACATTGCCGCCGAGGTAGGACGAGCCGTCCGCGCGGTCGGGCAGCGGAACGCCGCTGACAAAATCACCGTCGATGCCGGCGTATTCGTCTTTCGGTTTGGTTTTGCAGGAGGCCGAAAGGAGCACGACGCAGAGACCGGCGGCGAAAAGAGAAGATTTTTTCATGGTGTTTTTCAAGGGCTTCACAGCGACCAAGCCGGTTCGGCAACTTTGCCCAGACCGTTCACGATAGTTGTCGTCCGGCCGGTCGGGACGTCAAGGAGAATGAGGCTCGACCCGGTGGTGAAAATGAGATGGCGCGAACTGCGGCCCCACACGGGGTTCTGACCCGAGGCGACGATCTTCGCACCGCCGCCGCCGAGGTCCATCACCGCGACGGAAAACGCACCGCCCGAACGCACCGTGAAAGCGACTTTTTTGCCGTCGGGCGACCAACTCGGATCGGTGCAGTAACCGAACCCGGTGGAGATCATGCTCCCGCCTCCACCGCCCGCCCCGATGCGGTAAAGCTGCGGACTGCCCCCGCTGTCCGACGAGTAAATGAGCTGCCCTCCGTCGGGCGACCAGGTCGGCGACGACTCGACGCCGCGCGTGCTCGTGAGGCGGCGCGCCATGCCGCCTCGCAGCCCGGTGATGTAGATTTCCGGATTGCCGTCCTTGCTCATGGTCAGCGCCATTTTTCCGCCGTCCGGCGAAATGGCCGCGCCCGAATTGGTGCCCGGGGCTTTGACCACGCGTTGCCGCGCGCCCGTGGCGACATCAATGACATAAACGTCCGGGTAACCTTCGTGATATCCGGTGTAGGCGAGGTTTCGCGCCCCGGGCCCGAGCGATGGAGCGACACTGATGCTGCGATCACTGGTCAGGCGGCGGGAGCTGTTGCCGTCGTAGTCCGCGAAATAAATTTCCTTCGCCCCGCTCGCCGTGCCGACGAAGGCTATCTTCGTCGTGGCGATGCCCTTGTTACCCGTCAACGTCTCGACGATATCGTCGGCAAACTGGTGCGCCGCCTCGCGATCGCCCCCGTTGTAGGTTTTCGAGAGAACAACCCCTCCTCCGCCATCGGTCACTTTTCCCTCCAGCGATCCCCCTCCCGCCGTGCCCGACACCGTGTATGAGGCCCGCGCCGCATCGACCACATCGAACCACCCCGCGAGATCGAGATCGTTCTGGAGAACCTTGGTCGCCGCCGCGCCCGACGAACCACCGAGCGGAACCACGGTGAGCGACACACGATCGCCCTTGCGCACCGTGATGACCGGTTCCTCGGCGGCAAACGACGGAAAAACAAGGGCGAGTAATGCGAAGAAGAAACAAAACGTCTTAACCATGAACCGATCTTATCTGCGCACGGATTTCCGTCGAGCAAGTCCGAAGTGCCCGCGCGGACAGAATTTGACCGGGCAGCCGACTCTGCCTGGGCTGCCAATTCGCTCACGAAGGCAACACCGGCGGACATGGACAGACAAATATTCCGCTCTCCAATGTGCAACGACGAGCCAGCGCCATGCCTGGAGAGGTTTCGAAAACGCCCGGGCTGTTTGGAGTGGCCGCGCCGCTCGGCCTCCGGGCACCATGCCGGTTCACTCCGACGGCTGTGGTGAATTGGGCCGAATAATACCAAGTGCCAAAAGATTTTAGACTTTGTTACTTGAGGTAGGGATGAGCGGACCTCCGGCTCGTAGAGCTTGCGGCTCGGAGAGTTCGCTCGTCCGCTTTCTTTCCAACGGACACGCGAGCCGCGTGTCCCTACCCTCAAAACCTTGTTCGATAGTCCAGATCCTTTTCGGGTTTTGGTATAACTCCAGGGACACCCGGGGCTTGACGAGATGGCCGGATGCCAAGCACCACAGCAGAAATAGCCTCACAGCACTGCCCGTGCGCCCCATCCCGAATTGCCAAAATCCCCTCGAGACGCACCTCTACCTCTTGATGCCTGTCCCACGGCAGCGCGGGTGACATTTCTACATTTTGCCAAAAGTAGAAACATCCGCCGGAGGCAATTACTTCACTATGACGGACGCCCGCGGATGGCTTGGCGGGGAGTGGCCGGGCGGTGGCCCTGCCTAACGGACCGCGTCGCGGATCTTGCCGCGGAAGGCGACGAATTCTTCGTAGCTGACGTAGCCGGTTCCGCCACCATCGGCATCGGCCTCGTCGAAAGGCATGGCCATCTGATGGCGCGCCAATTCGCTCTTCTTGGCCTCGGCCAAGGTTACTTTGCCGGAACCGGATTTGTTGATCGCCTTGAAACCGCGCTCGGTTCCGCCGCCCGCGACATACTCGTCGAGAGTCACGTAGCCGTTGCCGTCCCGGTCATACATAGCGAACGCTTCCTCGATCATGAAGTCGGTGAATTCATCGCGGGAAATTTTCCCGTCGCCCGACGAATCGACCTGATTAAAGCGCTTTTTCAGCGCTGCTTCGTTGGCCGGCGAGGGACCGGTGGCGCAACCGACGGGCAGAAGGGCGACGACCAGAAGAGCGAACAGGGCTGAGCTTGGTTTCATGTTGCCATGCAGGGGATCCCAGCGCCTTGCCTGCGGTCAAGGCTAAACCCGCACCTGAGACCAAACC
>JAFMJK010000251.1 GCA_017853515.1 Chthoniobacterales bacterium
CGCTGTTGGTCAACAGCTCCGCGCGCCACATGCACATCTCGCCGGAAAATCTCGAGGTGCTCTTCGGCCCCGGCGCCGAACTGACCGTGCACAAATGGCTTCACCAAGAAGGCCAATTCGCCTCCCAACAGACCGTCACGCTCATCGGCCCGCGCAAACGCATCATTCCCAACCTCCGCATCCTCGGCCCCTGCCGCAACCTCACACAGGTCGAGTTGGCCCTGACCGATGCCATCCAACTCGGCATCGATATTCCCGTGCGCATGTCCGGCGACATCGAAGGCACCCCCGGCGCTTACATCATGGGCCCCAAGGGCATGCTCGAGATGAAAAACGGCGTCATCCGCGCCGCACGCCACGTCCACATGTCGCCCGAAGACGCCAAATTCTACGGGGTCAAGCACCTCGACAAGATCGGACTCCGGGTCACCGCCCCGGGCTGCACCACCGTTTTCGACGACCTCATCGTCCGAGTCGACCCCAGTTTCAAACTCGAAGTCCACATCGACACCGACGAAGCCAATGCTTGCGACCTTGACAGGGCCACGAAGGTCGAACTAATTTCCCGTTGACAACCCACACTCAATCCAACATAAACACAACATGAACCAAGCAATCGGACTCATCGAAACCCGAGGTTACGCCGGACTGGTCGAGGCAAGTGATGCCATGGTCAAAGCCGCGAACGTCGAACTCATCAAATCCATCCCCATCGGCGGCGCCATGATCACCACGATCGTGCGCGGCGATGTCGGCAGCGTCAAAGCCGCCGTTGAGGCCGGCAAAGAGACAGCCACCCGCGTGGGCAACCTCGTAGCCGGCCACGTCATTCCGCGCCCCGCGCCGGAACTCCTCGCCTTCTTCACCGCCTAACCTCAACCCCACATACCCAATATTATGTCCGGACAAGCACTCGGAATGATCGAAACCAAGGGCCTCGTCGCTCAGTTCGAAGCAACTGACGCCATGCTCAAAGCGGCCAACGTCGACCTCGTCGGCTGGGAAAAAGTCGGCTCGGGACACGTTGCCACGTTCGTGCGCGGCGAAGTCGCGGCGGTCAAAGCGGCCGTCGAAGCCGGCGCCACCTCCGCCGCCTCCATCGGCGAAGTCATCGCCGTCCACGTCATCCCCCGCCCGCACGGCGACCTGGCCAAACTCGGTAAATTCGTCGCCGGCAAAGCCGCCGCGAAATAATCCGCCCGTGCCCGAAACCCGCCAGATCCTGGTCGCCAACCTCGGCAGCACCTCGTTCAAATTCCGCTTGTACGAGATGCCCGGCGAGCGCCTGCTGGCCAAGGGCGGGTTCGAACGCCTCGGCTCGGATCGCGCCGCGTGGAAAATCACCGTCGGCGATGGACCGGAAAAAACCGGCCAAGGCGGCGTGGTGACCCACGAGGATGCCATCCGCCTGACCGACAGGGAACTCGGCGGCCTCGCCCGCGTCGCCGCCATCGGTTTCAAACCGGTCATGGCCCGCGGCATTTCCGGCACCCAGTTCATGGACGGACGCGTGCTGGCCGCCATGGAGGACATCGCCTCCCTGCTCCCGGCGCACAACCCGCCCTACATCGACGGCGTGCGGCTCTTCAACAAGCTGTATCCCGGGCTCCCCTGCATCGGCACGTTCGAGACCGCTTTTTATGACAATGTGCCGGAGCACAACCGCCGTTTCCCCGTCCCGCGGGAGTGGGAAAAGAAATTCGGCATCGCCCGCTACGGCTTCCACGGGGCCAGCCACCGCTACGTGAGCGAACGCGCCGCCGAGCTCCGCGGTTCGGACAAAATACGCCTTGTCTCCTGCCATCTCGGCGGCAGCTCGTCCATGGCCGCCGTCAAGGACGGCACGGCCATCGACT
Source organism: Chthoniobacterales bacterium (assembly GCA_017853515.1). GTDB lineage: Bacteria > Verrucomicrobiota > Verrucomicrobiia > Chthoniobacterales > JACTMZ01 > JACTMZ01. The sequence goes on from JAFMJK010000251.1 coordinate 1,857, forward strand.
CCAGCTGGGGCATGACCCCGCAGAGCGGCCTCCCGCAGAACAACCGCGCCGGCGACTTCGATTGCTTCGCCATGATGTATCTGGCGCGCGAATGCGGGCTCGGTTGGGACACCGTGGAAAAAGCCCTCGCCACCGGTTCCGGACTCAAAGGCATGTCCGGCCTAGAAACCGGCGACATGCGCGACCTGCACGAAGCCGCGCAGGCGGGGAACCAGGACGCCCAGACCGCCATCGCCGTCTTCGTCGCCGCCATCCGCAAATACCTCGGACAATTTTTCATCGAACTCGACGGCCTCGACGTTCTCGTGTTCACCGCCGGCATCGGCGAGAACGACCCCGAACTCCGCGCCCGGGTCTGCGCCGACCTCGGTTGCCTCGGCCTCGAACTCGACGCCGCCGCCAACCGGGCCTGCCGCGCCACCGAAGCCGTCATCAGCACGCCTGCTTCGAAGGTCGAGGTCCGCGTCATCCCGACCAACGAGGAAATCGTCATCGCCCGCAACGCCTGGCGTCTCCTGCAGGAACATCCGCAGCAACAAGCCGCCTGAATTTTTTCCCAACTCAACCTCAACCAACACACCATATGCAACAAGCCCTAGGAATGATCGAAACGCGCGGTCTCATCGCCCTCGTCGAGGCGACCGACGCCATGCTCAAATCCGCCAACGTCGAGTTGATCGGACCCATGACCCAAGTCGGCAACGCCATGGTCACCGTCTGCGTGACCGGTGACGTCGCCGCGGTCAAAGCCGCCACCGAAGCCGGCCGCACCGCCGCCCAGTCGCTCGGCGAAATCGTCAGCGTCAGCGTCATCGCCCGCCCGAACCCCGAGACCAGCGCGGT
>JAFMJK010000252.1 GCA_017853515.1 Chthoniobacterales bacterium
GGGACAACGCCAAGAAATTCATCGAACACGGACACTTCGGCGGCAAGAACTCCGACGCCCACAAGGCCTGCGTGGTCGGTGACACGGTGGGCGATCCGCTCAAGGACACCTCCGGCCCGTCGATGAACATCCTCATCAACGTGATGTCCATCGTCAGCCTGGTGATCGCGCCTCTGCTCAAATAGCGCGCCGCGCTCCTTTTATCGGCTGCAGGGCTTCAACTGCCCGAGGGTTGTTTTCGCCTCGTTTACCGCTTTGCCGCGTTCGTCGCGGATCTGCATGGCGATTGTCGGATCCTTCGCCGTCCAATCGATCTCGATCACTCCGAAATTCGGTTGATTGTAGATTTTCGTGCCGTCGACACGGAATCGGTTGTCCTCCTCGGGCAACCCCGTCTGGTTCAGTCCGCTCGAGGTCACTTCGTAAAGGGGATAAAATGGTCCGCCGTCGGTTTCGGGGGGGAGCAGGGAAATCTCCGACAAATGACGGTCCCCGCTCAGGAGGAGCACTCCGGTCGCGTTGTCGCGGATGCAATCGAGCAGCTTTTTCCGTTCTTTCGGCAAGTTGCCCCATTTTTCCCAGCCATGCTCGTTGGGGATCGCTTGGATGCTGGTAATCAGCAGACGAAGTTCGGCGGGTTTCTTCAACTCCTCGGCAAGCCATTTCCATTGCTCGTCGCCGAGCATCGAGCTGTCGCTTTGTTCGTCCGGCAAATAGCGGCCGATCTTTTTCCCGCTCTTGGCCTGCGTTTCTTTGGCTTCTTCTTTGGTCATCTTTCGCAGCGGGCCGCGGAACCATCGCGTGTCGAGAAGGATGACCTGCACGCGCTTGCCTTCCGGGCCGAAAATTTTCGCGTCGTAAATCCCGCCGCGTTCGCGCAGCGGCGAATCTTGCGGTGTCTCGAAAAATTCCATGAACGCCGCCTTCGAGGCTTTCTTGCCCTCCCACTCGGCGCCCGCGTCGTTGCGGCCGTAGTCGTGGTCGTCCCATGTCGCGAGGATCGGCGTGTTTTCGCGCAGCGTCCCGAATTCCGCGATTGCAGCGAGAGCGTCGTAACTCGCCTTGAGCTTCGCGGGATCGGCGCTGTCCGCGTAGACATTGTCACCCATGAGAATGAAGAGTTGGGGCTTCAGCTCGTTGATTGCTTTCCAGACCGGCTGCGGCCGGTGTTCGTTGGCACAGGACCCGAAGGCAATGCGGGAGAGGGGTTCCTCCGCATGGACAGCGGCGGCCGCGGAGAGAAGAAGGGCGAGCGGGAGCTTTGTCATGGCGCAAGACTATCCGACCAATGCGTCGAGCGCATTCTCGAAGACTTCGGTGTGACGGTCGACGTCACCTTGTTCATGGAAGGACGAGAAGAGCGCCATGTTGTGGAAAGGTGTGAGCAAGACGCCGCGGTTGATCGCCCAAAGGTGCATGAACGCATCAAGGTCGTGATCCATGGCCGCCGCGGCCTGCGCGCCGTTTTTTGGCGGCGGACAAAACCAATACTCCGCGCGGCAGCCGAGTCGTTGCACGCTCCAAGACAGGCCGCGCTTCTCGTAAGCAACGCGCACGCCCTCGGTCCAGCGCTCGGCCAGGCGGATGGTTTTTTCGAATTGCCCAGGCAAAAGCGAGTGGGTGAGGGTGGCGCGGACCGCCGCCATGGACAGCGCGTTGCCGGCCAGGGTGCCCCCGACTCCGGAGACATCGATTCCTTCGTCGTTCTGCATTTCCTCCACCTTCGCTGCGACTTCCGCGCTCAGGCCGTAGGCAGCAACCGGAATGCCGCCGCCGATTGTTTTCCCGATGACGAACATATCAGGCTCGAGTTTCCACTCCCGCGTGCAACCGCCCGGCCCGGCGCAAATGGTGTGCGTCTCGTCGGCGATGAGAAGAACGCCATGGCGCCGCGTGATTTCGCGCACACCTGCGTGGTAGCCGGGATCGGGGAGCACGATCCCGATGTTGGTCAGCGCGGGCTCCATGAGAAAACAGGCGATATCTCCGTGGGCCAAAGCGCGATCCAGCGCCTCGAGGTCATTGAATGGAACCGTGCGCGTAGTCACCGCAGGATCAACCTGCGGACCGATCGCGCCCGGACGGCTGATGGTTTCTCCGTTGGCATCGGCAATGACCAAGGTTTCATCAACGGTTCCATGATAGCACCAATCATGGACGAGAATCTTAGGCTTGCCGGTCAGGGCACGCGCGAAGCGCAGGAGGAATCGGTTGGCGTCCGTCGCGCTCAAGGCGAACTGCCACTTGGGCAGACCGAACCGTCGCGCCAATTCCCGAGCGACCCATGCCGCGTCCTCCGTGGGCAACATCGTGGTGGCGCCGCGGGCCAATTGCGCCGACACCGCCGCGTTGATCGCCGCATTGGCGTGTCCCGTCATCGCGCCCGTGTCGCCGAGGCACAGGTCGACGTATTCGATGCCGTCCGCGTCGGTGAACCGCGCGCCCTCCGCCTTTTGCACCACCAGCGGGAAGGGGCCCGGCCATCGACGCATCCACGGCATCGGCACCCCGCCGACCAACGATTTGGCCTCTGCGGCCAGCGCGCGGGATCTGGGGTGGAGTTTTTCGAACCGTTCCGTCTCGCCGCGAATCAGCGCGGACAATTTGTCATTTGTTTCCGGGGCCTTCTTCATCTTGCCGGAAAAATCGCATCTTGGTGCTGACGCAGCAATCGCGGAGATCGTCTCCGCGACTG
>JAFMJK010000049.1 GCA_017853515.1 Chthoniobacterales bacterium
CCTACCAACAACGCTCTACCGATAAGTCCACGACCTTTTGGTGTTTGGTATTAGAACTGCGAGGACGTCTCCCCAGTTACTTCATCACCGCCAGCAGTGTGTCGGCGATGGTGCTGGGCGTTTCGGCCACGGCGATGCCGGCGGCACGTAGCGCTTCTTTCTTCGCGGAGGCTGTTCCTTTGCCGCCGGAAATAATCGCTCCCGCGTGGCCCATGCGGCGTCCGGGAGGCGCAGTGGCACCGGCGATGAATCCGGCAACGGGCTTTTTGCAATTTTCTTTGAGCCAAGCGGCGGCTTCTTCCTCGGCGCTGCCGCCGATTTCGCCGATGAGAATGATGCCGTGCGTATCCGGATCCGCGGCGAAAAGTTTCACCGCATCGAGCGTGGTCGTGCCGATGATCGGATCGCCGCCGATGCCGATACAGGTCGACTGCCCCACCCCGCGGCTGGTCAGCTGCCAGACGGCTTCGTAGGTCAGCGTGCCCGAGCGCGAAACAACACCGATATGGCCGGGCTTGTGGATGTAACCGGGCATGATGCCGATCTTGCACTGGCCGGGCGTGATGATGCCGGGGCAATTCGGACCGATAAGGCGCGAACCGCTGCTTTTGAGCAGTTCTTTGACGCGCATCATGTCCATGACCGGAATTCCCTCGGTGATGCAGACGATCAATTCCACCCCGGCATCGGCCGCTTCAAGGATGGCGTCCGCGGCGAATTCGGGCGGAACGAAAATCATGGTGGCATTGCAACCGGTCTGCTTGCGCGCTTCGTGCACCGTGTCGAAAACCGGAACCTTGTCGTCGAACATCTCGCCGCCGCGCGCGGGCGTGACCCCGGCAACGACATTGGTGCCGTATTCCATGCAGTTTCGCGTATGGAAGGCGCCGGACTTTCCGGTGATACCTTGGACAACGAGACGTGTGTTTTTATCGACGAGAACGGACATGATTAGAATTTGGCGAGTTTGACGATTTCGCTCGCCGCGGTGTCGAGGTCTGTCGCGGTGACGATGGGCAGACCCGATTCGGCCAGCAACTTGCGGCCCTGTTCGACATTGGTGCCTTCGAGACGGACAACGAGAGGAATACCGAGCTTCACCGATTTCACCGCGTTGAGAATACCCTGCGCGATGATGTCGCATTTCATGATGCCGCCGAAAATATTGACCAAAATCGCTTTCACGTTGGCGTCGGAGAGCAAAATTTTGAAAGCCTCGGTAACCTGCTCCTCGCTCGCGCCGCCGCCCACGTCGAGGAAGTTGGCCGGTTCGCCGCCGTGGTGCTTGATGATATCCATCGTGGCCATGGCCAAACCGGCACCGTTGACCATGCAGCCGATATTTCCATCCAATCCGATGTAGCTGAGGTGATGCTTCGACGCGGCCACTTCACGCGGATCCTCCTCGGCGACGTCGCGGAGGGCGACGAGGTCGGGATGACGGAAGAGGGCGTTGTCGTCGAAGGAAAACTTGGCGTCGAGGGCGAGCACCTCGCCGCCTTTAGTCAGGACGAGCGGGTTGATTTCCACCATCGAGCAGTCGCACGCGGTGAAGCAGCGGTAGAGCGCGGCGAAGAGCTTGCAAGCGCCGCGCATCTGCGCGGGGGCAAAACCGAGTTCTTTGGCCAGTTTGCGCGTTTGGAAAGGCTGAAGTCCGAAGGCCGGGTCGACCGGTTCACGGAGGATTTTTTCCGGGCTCTTCTCGGCCACTTCCTCGATGTCCATCCCGCCTTCACGGCTGGCCACAATGACCGGAGCGCCGGTAGCGCGGTCCATGAGGATGGCGAAATAAAATTCTTTTTCGATCTCGACCGACTCGGCCACGAGCATCTGGTTGACCACGCGCCCGTCGGGTCCGGTCTGATGCGTCACGAGTGTCTGCCCGAGCATTTTGGCCGCCAGATCGCGCGCCTGGCCGGCCGTCTTGCAAAGATGCACGCCGCCTTTGAAGCCGTTGGTAAAACTTCCCTTTCCCCGGCCGCCGGCATGGATCTGGGCTTTGACCACGATGGAATTGGTGCCGAGTTCGCGGGCCACCTTCTCCGCTTCCTCGGCGGTCCGGGCCACAGACCCGCGCGGATTGTCCGCGCCGAACTTGGTCAGCAGTTCTTTGGCTTGGTATTCGTGGATGTTCATGCGTGCTGCTGATGGTATAGACACGCGGTCGCGTGTCCGGATAAAAAAGGCGGACGGGCGATCGCTCGTCCCTGCCTCTCCTATGCTGCCTCTGCCACGTTCATCGCGGCAAGCGTGGCGGCCTCGATCTCCTTGTACAAATTTTCGTCGGCCTTGAGAGCTTCCTTGGCCGCGTCGCGTCCCTGGGCCAGTTGGCTGCCCTTGAAACTGAGCCAGCTGCCGCGTTTCTCGAGGACACCCTTTTCCAGCGCGATGTCGATGAGCGAACCGACATTGGAAATTCCCTCGTTGTACATGATGTCGAACTCGGCCTCGGTGAAGGGCGGGGCGACTTTGTTTTTCACCACTTTGACGCGCGTGCGGTTGCCGGTCACCGCGCCGTCGGCCTGCTTGATCGCGCCGATGCGGCGGATGTCCATGCGGACGCTGGAGTAAAACTTGAGCGCCTTGCCGCCGGGCGTCGTCTCGGGATTGCCGAACATCACGCCGATCTTCTCGCGGATCTGGTTGGTGAAGATACAGCAGGTGCGGGCCTTGGAAATCAGGGCGGTCAGTTTGCGCATGGCCGCACTCATCAGGCGCGCCTGCGTGCCGACCGTCGAATCGCCGATCTCGCCCTCGAGTTCCTGCTTGGTGACGAGCGCGGCAACCGAGTCGAGAACGATGACGTCGAGGGCGTTGGAGCGGACGAGCGTTTCGCAAATGCGCAGCGCTTCCTCGCCCGAACTCGGCTGGGACACGAGAAGGTCGTCGAGATTAACCCCGAGACGTTGCGCATATTTCGGATCGAGCGCGTGCTCGACATCGATGAACGCGGCCAACCCGCCGCGTTTCTGCGCCTGGGCGATGATGGTGAGGGTGAGGGTCGTTTTGCCGGAGGACTCCGGTCCGTAAATCTCGACGATGCGGCCGCGCGGCACGCCGCCGACGCCGAGGGCGCGGTCGATGAGGATGTTGCCCGTCGGGATGACATCGATGTTGGTCTGCGAATGGTCGCCGAGGCGCATGATGGCGCCGTCGCCGTAATCCTTGGCGATCTGCTGCAGCGCGAGATCGAGGTTCTTGTTGCGCTGGGTGGTCGTCTTGTCGGCGGCGGATTCGGATTTGGCTTCGGCGGCTTTGGCGGGCATCGGTGTCTTTCTAGATGTCGAGGTTGCGGACGTTGAGGGCGTTGTCCTCGATGAAGTGGCGGCGCGGTTCGACCACGTCGCCCATGAGGACGGTGAACATTTTGTCGGCCTCGACGGCGTTGGTTTCGTCGAGTCTGACGCGCAGAAGCCGGCGTTTCTCCGGATCCATTGTCGTCTGGAAAAGTTCCTTGGCGTTCATTTCGCCGAGACCCTTGAATCGTTTGATCTGCACGCCGCGGCGGCCGATCTCCTTGACCAATTCGAGGATGCGCGGGATGGCGAAGATCTCGTGCTTGGTCTCGCGCTCGCCCTCGCCTTCGACCAAATGGAAGATCGGTTTGTCCGTCGCCGTGTAGTGGTCGATCTCGAGGCCTTTCTTGGAAAGTTCCTTGATCAGCTTGTCCACCGCGACCGATTCGTGGATTTCGACGAGGCGCGCGCGACGGCGGCGGACCGCGGTGCTTTTATCTTTTTCCTTCGGCGCGGCGTCCCCGTTGGCGCCTTCAGGCGTCTCGGGAGCCTCGGCTTCGAAAAGATTGAGGTCGTTGTTTTTCTTGGCGAAGGCCTGCAGTTCGCTTTCGTCGTGGAAGTATTCGACGGACTCCGTGTTGCCGTCGCGGATCATGATCAAATATTCCGGCAACTTGTCGCTCTTTTCGTCGCGCGCCTCGAGGTAGCTCTCGAAGTCGCCGCCGAGACGCTTGATCGCGTTGCTGTGCTTGTTCAGGCGCTCGAGCAACTCGAGGATTTCCTTCAGCTGGGTCTCGGTGAAGGTCTTTTTGTTCTTCAGGTGGACAAGCTTCACGTCCTCCGCGCCGAGCGAGATGAGGATCTTGGTCAGCTGCGCGTCGTCATCGACGTATTCCTCGCGCTTCTTCCGCTTGATCTGATAAAGCGGCGGCTGGGCGATGTAGACGCAACCGCGGCGGACCAACTCGGTCATCTGCCGGTAAAAGAAGGTGAGGAGCAACGTGCGGATGTGCGATCCGTCCACGTCGGCGTCGGTCATGATGATGATCCGGCCGTAGCGGAGTTTCTCGAAATTGAACGAACCTTCCTGCTCGCCCTCGCCGATCCCGGTGCCCACCGCGGTGATCATGGTCTGGATTTCGGTGTTCTGCAGCACCTTGTCCAAACGCGCCTTCTCCACGTTGATCAGTTTGCCGCGGATCGGAAGGATCGCTTGGAAACGGCGGTCGCGTCCCTGCTTGGCCGAACCGCCGGCCGAGTCGCCCTCGACGATGAAAAGTTCGGTCAAAGACGGATCGCGCTCGGAGCAGTCGGCCAGTTTGCCGGGCAATCCGCCGCCGGTCAGCGCGCTCTTGCGCACCGTCTCGCGGGCTTTGCGCGCGGCTTCGCGGGCGCGGGCCGCGGTGATCGCTTTCTCGAAAACTTTTTTCGCGATCGGCGGGTTCGTCTCGAAGAAATCCATCAACCCCTCGTAGACGATCGAGCTGACGATGCCGTCGACTTCCGGATTGACCAATTTGACCTTGGTCTGGCTCTCGAACTTCGGGTCGGGGTGCTTGAGGCTGAGCACGCAGATGAGGCCTTCGCGGACGTCGTCACCGGTGATGGCGGGATCCTTGTCCTTGGCCAGTTCGTTGGCCTTGGCGTATTGGTTGATCGCGCGGGTCAGCGCCGAGCGGAACCCGGTCATGTGCGTTCCGCCGTCCGGGTTCGGGATCGAGTTGGTGAAGCAGAGGATCTGGTCGGTGTAGCTGTCGTTGTATTGCATGACGCAATCAACGAAGACGTCCTCCTCGACGTCCTTGCCGTCCTTGTCCTTCATCTTCGTCTTCCGTCCGCCGGTCAGCTTGATGACTTTCGGATGGATGACCTGCTTGCTCTCGCCGAGTTCCTTGACGAATTCCTCGATGCCGAGCTTGTAGACAAAAATGGATTTCTTCGGCTCGCCATCGACGCGCTCGTCGGTCAGGCGGATCTCGAGGCCGCTGTTGAGGAAGGCCAGTTCGCGCAGGCGCGCGCCGAGGCGCTCGAAGACGAATTCGGTCGTGGTGAAAATCTCGGCATCCGGCAAAAACGTGATCTGCGTGCCGGTCTGCTTTTTGTTCTTCAGTTCGCTGAGGACCTTGAGCTTCTGCGTCGTTTTGCCGCGGGCGAACGACATGAAGTAAACCTGCCCGTCGCGGTAGACCTCGGCCTTGAACCACTCGGAGAGGGCGTTGACGCACTTCGCACCGACACCATGGAGACCGCCGCTGAATTTGTACGCGCCCTGGCCGAACTTGCCGCCGGCGTGGAGATTGGTCAGCACCAGCTCGATGGCCGGAATTTTCCACTTCGGATGCATGTCGACCGGAATGCCGCGGCCGTTGTCGCGGATGGAGCAGGAGCCGTCCGCGTGGATGGTCACGTCGATGTGCGTGCAAAATCCGGCCAGGTGCTCGTCGATCGAGTTGTCGAGGACCTCGTAAACGCAGTGGTGAAGGCCGCGCTCGTCGGTGTAACCGATATACATTCCCGGCCGCTTGCGCACGGCCTCCAATCCTTCGAGCTTGTCGATCTGCGCCGCGCCGTATTCGGCGCCCTTGGCTGCTTTTGCTTCCTCGTTTTCCTTCGCTTTTGACGCCATAAAAAATCGTGCTTTCCGGGGTGCGCCCGGATCAACCCGTGCGTCCTGAAAAGCTATCCTGCCGCGCGCCCCGCTCCAGCCTTTTTTGCCCTGCCAATCGGGTTTTTTCGGTCATAAAGACAGGCGATGGAAACCGGCCTAAACCGCCCCAGCGAACTGGCGAAGACCCTCGCCACGGCACTTTTGCTGGCCGGAATTTTCCTCGCCGCGGTGACATGGAACCGCGCGCAGGTCCTCGTCCCGCGTGCCGACGGCGAGGTGCTCGTCGTTTTTTCCGATGGCGATTGCCACAGCCGGATGCAACGCGCGGCCCTGGTCGCGGCGAATCCCGGAACCATCATCCGCGCGCACGATTTCGAAAATCATCCGCAAGGCACTGTCCCGCACACAACGGCGCCGATGGATTACCTCATTGCGGCGCTCGGTGTTTTCATCCGACCGCTCGACGTGGCCGGGGCCTGGATCTCGCCGCTGCTCGGATTGGCCGCGCTGGTCTTTCTTTTCTTTTGGTCACGCGCCCTCGATCTGCGTCCCCGCTGGCCGATGCTCTTGCTTTTTGCCGTCTCGCCGGCATTGACCCATGCCTTTGCCTTGGGGCGGCCGGACCACCAGTCGTTGCTCGTTGCCCTGACCGCCATTGCGCTGGCCGCGAATTTTGCCTTCATGCGCACGGCAAATTCCGCGTGGGCGTGGACCTCGGGCGCTGCCTGGGGGCTCGCGCTCTGGGCCTCGTGGTTCGAACCGCTCATCCTCCTCGCCGCGCAGGAAGTTGGTCGCATTTCGGTCTTGCGCGGGAAAGCTTATCCGCCGCCGTGGCGCAGGGCGCTCTTGCTGACCGCCGGAATCGCCCTTGCCGCATGGGCCATCGAAGGATTCCGCAATCCGTGGCCGTCGGACGAAGTGCGCACGCTTTTTCCCCGCTGGGCCACCATGCTCGGCGAACTCGCGCCGACCAGTCCGCGCGCCATGTTCGCTTGGACCGGATGGCTCCTGGCGCCCGCACCGCTTTTGCTTTTGTGGGACTATTGGCGCCGGCGCGATCCGCTTGCTCCCATGGCTCTCGTTCTTCTTGTCGCCGTCACCGCGCTGACTGGATGGCAGGCGCGGTGGAGTCCGTGGCAAGCCGCCGTCTTCTGCCTCGCGCTTCCTTGGATCCTCGCGCCGCTGCAAAAGATGTGGGTCATATGGCTTGTTTTCTTGGCCAGCCTTTGGCCGGTTGCGTGGGCATGGGACGCGCGCTTGTCGCCCCCGCTTGCAGCCCGGGCGAAAACGCAGGAAACAATCGTCGAAGCGGCGCTGATCGAACAAACCGCGCAATACCTGCGCGCGCAACCGAGCGGCGGTGTTCTTGCCCCGTGGTGGATTTCCCCCGCGCTGGCGCGGCAGAGCGGACAGCCGTTGGTCGGCGGAACCTCGCACCAAAGTTTGCCGGGCAGCGCGGATGCCGCGCGTTTCTTTCTCGCGACGGACGAAAACGAAGCGAAAACCATTCTCGAAAAACGCCGGGTGCTTTACGTCGTGACCGATGATCCCGAACGCCTTCTTCCCACCTCGGCGCGATTGCTCGATGTCGAGGTGCCGAAGAACCCGCTGATCCGTCGTTTGGCCCGCGGACTCGACGTCCCGTCTTTTCTCGAGCCGGTGTTCGCCAACCAATTCTTCCGCGTCTACAAAGTGCGCGATGAGTGAGTTCGATTTTGTCGTGCTCGGCGGCGGCAGCGGCGGATACGCCGCGGCACGCACCGCCGCGGGCGAAGGACTGCGCACCGCGGTGATCGACGGATCGCGGGAATTGGGCGGACTCTGCATCCTGCGCGGATGCATGCCGAGCAAGACGCTCATCGAATCGGCCAACCGACTGCAGGATATGCGCGAGGCTCCGGAGTTCGGATTGAAAGCGAAGGACATCGGGTTCGATGCCGCGAAAATCATCGAGCGCAAGCGCCGCCTGATCTCGGAGTTCGCCAAATACCGCACGGAACAACTCGAGAACGGAAAGTTCGCCCTGATCCGCGGGCAAGCGCGTTTTGCCTCGCCGCATGAAATCCTCGTGAGCTTGCTCGGCGGCGGCGAACAAACCGTCCGCGCCGAAACCATCCTCGTCGCCACCGGTTCGGTCATCCGGCACCCGGACGTCCCCGGACTGGCCCAGGCGAAGCCCCTGACCAGCGACGACGTGCTCGACAACGATCACCCGCCCAAATCGCTCATTGTCCTCGGCGCCGGACCGGTCGCGCTGGAAATGGCTCATTACCATCGCGGACTCGGGGCGGACGTCACCGTCGTGCAACGCAGCAAACAAGTGCTCAGCTCGATGGATCGCGATGTGGCCGACGCGGTGCAGCGCGGCATGGAACGCCACGGCACGAAATTCGTCCTCGGCTGCCGGATTCTCCAGGCCGGCACGTCCTCGCGCGGCAAATGGGTGCGCGTGGCGCACGACGACCGCGAGGAAACGATCGAAGCGGATGAAATCCTCCTCGCTCTGGGGCGCGATCCCGCCACTTCTCAGCTCGATCTTCCTGCGGCCGGCCTCGACATAGCCCCCGGCCGTGCTCTCGCCACCAGCGACACGCAACAAACCTTGGTCCCGCACATTTTCGGCGCGGGGGATGTGACCGGAAAACTCGAGATTGTCCACATTGCCATCGAGCAGGGCGAAATCGCCGCGCGCAACGCCGCGCGCCTCCTGCGCGGCACCGGCGAACCCCTCGAAACGATCGACTACCGCCTGCGCCTCTTCGCCGTCTTCACCCAGCCCGAGGCGGCCATGGTCGGGCTGACCGAGCGAGAGGCTTCCGGGCTGGGTCTCGATTTTGCCGCGGCCACCTATCCGTTCGACGACCACGGGAAATCCATCGTCCACGGCAAGACCGACGGCTTCGTCAAACTGATCGCCGACCGGAAATCGGGCGAAATCCTCGGCGGGGCCGTGGTCGGTCCGCACGCCTCCGAACTCATCCACGAAATCGTCGTCGCCCTGCGCTACCGCTCGACCGCGGCCGAATTCCTGAAAATCCCCCACTACCACCCCACCCTCAGCGAAATCTGGACCTACCCCGCCGAGGAACTCGCCGGCTGAACGGACTCCGGCTCCAAGCTCCACGCACCCTGCTCCACGCTGGCACTTCCTTTCGGTTTGACCCGCACCGCACAGACTTTAACGTGGGGGTCTTTCCATCAATGAACCTCAGCAACCTCGTTAATCCCATGACCGACACATCCTCAAGCTCCGGCAACCGCAACCATCTTTCCAGCGACGTCGAAATCAAAGGCACGCTCAAGTTCCAGAACGACCTCGTCTTCGACGGCAAAATCGAAGGCGAAATCACCTCGAACGCCACCCTCACCGTGGGCAAAAGCGCCAACGTGCAAGGCGAAGTGAAATCCAAATCCGTCATCATCTTCGGCACCGTGCAGGGCAACATCGACGCTGCCGAGCGCGTCGAGCTGAAAGCCACCGCGCAACTCATCGGCGACCTGCGCGCCGGCCGCATCATCATCGAGGACGGCGCCACATTCGTCGGCAAATCGGAAGTCAGCCCGAACAAATCCGGCCTGCCCCGCACCGACGCGCGTCCCGCTTCCGGCGCACCGGCCGCCGGCGAACCGCAACGCAAGGGTCTGATCTAGGCGGCGCAGGATGCCGCTTCCTCCAAGCAAAGGGAAAAAAGCGGTAACCTGCCCCAAATGCGGGGCCGGACAGTCGGAGTCCGCGGGCGTTATCAGCACGTTCTGCCGGACGTGCGGGCATCATTTCGAGGCGCACCAAGCGCTGCCCTCGACCGCGGACAAGTGGCGCGAGCGGATGGCGCCTATCAAGGACTGGTTCCTCCGCATCGCCGAGCCCTACCTCCTGCGCTACGAGCCGGAGATCGAGAAGGTCCGGCTCTTCATCGAGAAATACCGCCCGCCCGAATTCCGCCGCGTGCGCTGCCACGAATGCGGACGCGTGCACGAAGTGCCGCGCATGGCCACGTCGACCGGTTGCCCGAACTGCAATTCGCACATCGCGCTCGAGGACGTGCTCGTCGAGAAGCGCATCAGCCGCACGGTGCGGACCCGCGGCGCGCTCCTCATCAAAAAATTCGGCTACCTCAACAACCAGACAACCATCTGCGGCAGCGCCGACATCGGCGGCGGCATGTCGGGAAAACTTTTTTGCGACGGCGAAACCAAGATCCGAACCGCCGGACGGCTCAATTGCGAGATCGGCTCGCGGCGCATCCGCATCGAACGCGGCGCGGATGTCATCGTCGCACATCCCATCCGCGCGCACGACATGGTCGTGCAAGGCAAGTTGACCGCGCGTGTCTATTGCAACGGACGCCTCCGCATCCTCAAGCGCGGTTTTCTCAAGGGGGAAGTCCACGCGCGCTCCATCACCGTGGACAAAGGCGGTCTCCTCCAAGCCGAGTTGAATGTCGGGCGTTTCGACGAAGAAAACCCGGAACTCCTCGGCACTCTGCAGGAGCGCACCTGCTATATGGCCCTCGAAGACGCCGCCCCGGAACAGACCCAAGCCACGTTGCCGATCTGACTCGGCGGCGGTAGGGGTTTGGATTTTCTCGTCTCCACATCTCTGTGCAGCACGTGGACAAGCCTATCCCGTCCGATGGGAACAGGGTTGAATTGCACCCCCATAGCGCGCGCTCGAAAACCCGGGGCATAGGCATGCTGGCCGATGAAGATACCAACCCCATCGGCTGGAAGCTGATGCCACTTCTTCGAAGTCTCAAAAGATTGTAGACCTTACCTCTGAAGGTAAGGACGAGCGGCTCGCTCGTCCGCATTCTGAGCAACGGACACGCGGGCTCTCCGAGCCGTATCAGCTGATCGCAGTGGCGATCCGTCTCCGTCCTCCGCGGCGGACTCCGCCTAGCTCTACAAGCAGGAGGTCCGCGTGTCCCGACCCGCCGATTGCTGTTGGTGAGTCCAAGACCATTTGAGGCCGTTGTAATCCCCCCTCTCCAGACACACATCGACTTTTGGCAAAAAGTAGAAGTGTGTCTGGATTTGCGCGGGAATCCGTTGATTCAAAACATATTGTAAAATCTGTAAGTCATCGCCGATCGGAATCCCTCAAGCCGGCCAGCGAGAACGATCGTGATTTCATTTTGATTTGACATTGGGAGGCAATGAGCCGAATCTAGGGCATGCTCCAAGCCCCAATGGCAGCCGCGGATGCCGACCCGGCGCTGATGGCCACGTATGAGGAAGGCTTGGTGGCTGTTTTTGCCGATTTGGCCGAAATGTTCGGCAATCCGCGGTCCTACGGACAAATCTACGGACTCCTTTTCTCGAGCGAAGAACCCCTCACTATGGAGGAAATCGCCCGGCGCTTGGACATCAGCCAAGGATCGATCAGCCAAGGATTGCGCCAACTCGAAGCTTTCGGCGCGGTGGTGAAGGAAAAGCCTGACGGATCACGCCAAGCGCTCTACTCGGCCAAGCTCGAGATGAAACTTCTCATCTCCGGCTTTCTCAAAGAACGCGTCATTCCGCGGCTCGAATCAACGGAGTCTCGCATCGAAACAATTCGCCAAGCGCTCGAGGCGGATAAGCACATCCTCAATGAATCGTTTTTGGAGACGGCCAATCACCGCCTCGGCCGCGTGGCCAAATGGCACCGCAGCGCCCGCACCCTTTTGCCCATCGCCCGGAAAATCCTCGGCGGCGGCTGAACACTTTCTGCGCGCCCGCGCAACGCATTCCGAAATCGCCCTGGTTTGCGCATATGCCAACCAAGGGCGGTAGCTTGCGCCGGCGCCGTGCGCCGGAGTTAGCAGTTTTGCCTGAGGGCTGTCTCGCTTTGGCTCGGCTCAGTCGTCAGTCGTCAGCCCTGCGATTCTCCAGACATCTCCACTTCGTTACGGCTCGCTCCGCTCGGCAGTCTGTTGATCGCGCGGTCTTTTGGTCTTTTCATCTCTTGGTCTCTTAATCTCTCGTCCTGCCCTCCTCTATGCATCTCCGCAGCATCAACAGCGCGCCCGAGGAGCCGGTCAGTCACAATCCCGCGGCGAAGAAACAAGTCTGGTTCCGCAAGGGCGACCTGCCCCCGTTCACCCAAATCGCGCGTGTTG
>JAFMJK010000001.1 GCA_017853515.1 Chthoniobacterales bacterium
CGACACCAAAAGTCTGATCGCAAAGGCGCGTTGGTCTCAGGCGCTCTGCAGGAATGCGGTGAGGGGGCTGGTTGGGACGGCGGTGTCGGCTTGGGCGGGAAGACCCGCCTCGCGCGCGGCGCGTCCGGCTTCGACCGCCATCTTGAAGGCGCGGGCCATGCGCACGGGATCTTCGGCCACGGCGATGGCGGTGTTGACCAGCACGGCGTCCGCGCCGAGTTCGAGTGCCTCGGCTGCATGGCTCGGCGCACCGATGCCGGCATCGACAATGACCGGCACGCGCGCCTGTTCGATGATGATGGCGATCTGCCCGCGCGTCTCGAGTCCACGGTTGCTCCCGATGGGCGAGCCGAGCGGCATGACGGTGGCGGCGCCCGCATCCTCGAGTCGTTTGGCCAGCACGGGATCGGCGTTGATGTAGGGCAGCACGGCGAATCCTTCTTTCGCGAGGATTTCCGTGGCGCGCAGGGTCTCGATCGGGTCGGGCAGGAGATACTGCGGGTCGGGATGGATCTCGAGTTTCACCCACTTGGGCAAGCCGGCGGTGGCGGCGAGGCGCGCCAGACGCACCGCTTCCTCCGCATTCATCGCCCCGCTCGTGTTGGGCAGAAGCAGATATTTTTCCGCGTCGATGAAATCGAGGATATCCGCGAAGGGATCGTGCGTTCCGCTCAAGTCCGCGCGGCGCAGGGCGACGGTGACGATTTCCGCGCCGCTCGCCCCGAGCGCGTCGCGCATGAGTTCGTTCGAGGCGAACTTGCCCGTGCCGAGGAGAAGGCGCGAGGAGAATTCGCGCCCGGCGATGACCAGCGGCGAATTCACGGGGCGGGGGAAGTCTCGGGAGATGCCGCGGGTGAAGGAGATTCCTGTGCGGTCGGTGCTTCCGCGCCGTCGACAAGCAGACGGAATTGGAAAGTTTCGGCGACTTGGTTCGGCGGCTCCCACAGACGCCGGTAGACCAGCGTGACATCTTGCGAGCCGGGTTTGACGGCCTGCAGGGTGACGACTGTTTTGGTCGGCGCGCCGAAGAGCACATTGCCGCCTTCGGGCGCAACGGTTTCGCTTTTGTAAAAATCAGCCACGCCGTAGTCGAAGTCGCGCAACTCCCAATTGTATCCCGTGCTCGGGTTCGATTGCAGGGTGATGACGATGAGGTTGCCCACCGCGGCGCGCACCACTTTGCCCGCGTCGACGGCGGTGAGTTCGACTTTTCCGCTGACCGGGGGAGCGGGCGCCGCGGGCTCCTCCTCAGGGAGCGGTTCTTTGAGTTCCCCGGTTTTCTCCGGATCCGGTTCATCCGCCGGGGCGGGAATTTCCATGTTTTCCGCAGGGGAGGCTTCGGTGAGGTCGACCGCCTTGTTCATTTTGGGCGCGTTGGAAGTCTGCGCTTCGACCGGCGGGGATGAAGGTTCAGGTGTCGCGGCTTGCTCTTGGGCGCGGCAGACAGCCAACCCGCAGAAAAGAACCAGCGCGAAGATCAGATTGTTCATCCGGCCTTCAGTATGGTCGGAAAGACCGAACCGCTCAACCCCGGTCTCTAGTCACAGGAACGAGTTTCCAGGTGATCCCGCCTTTTGGGCCAATGCCGAGCCAGGCGAAAGAAGGGCCCGCACCGTGGTTGGCCTTGCCGACGGAACCCGGATTGAGGAAGCGGGTGGCGCCGACCATTTCGTCGCGCGGCACATGGGTGTGGCCGTGGAGAAGAAAGTCGGCGCCGTCCGGCGCGGTGCGCAACGGTTCGTGCACGAGGAAAAATGTCTTCCCGCCGCGCTCGAGCGAAAGTGTTTCCGGCGCGAGCCCGCGCGGGTCGCAATTGCCGGCGATGACGTGCAAGGGCGGACCAAGCCCGCGCAGTTCGTCGAGGGTCTCGCGGTTGCAAATGTCGCCGAGGTGCCAGATTTCGTCCGCCGCGCTGATCTCCGCCCGCACGGAGAAGGGCAGGCGGTTGTGGGTGTCGGCGATGACGGCGATGCGCATGGGGGGATTCTGCCCGAAGCGGGATGCACTCGCAAACCGCGGGTCGGGAGGCTAAGGTGCGTCTCATGTGGAAATTCGCCAACCAGCAACTGCGCGACCTCGTGGCCTACGAGCCGGGCAAGCCGGTTGAGGATCTGGCCCGCGAGCTGGGAATCCCGCACGGCGAGATCATCAAGCTGGCCTCCAACGAAAATCCGCTCGGCCCTTCGCCCAAGGCGCGGCAGGCCATGATCGAGACGATCGAGCGCTCGCACTTTTATCCCGACGGCGGCGGCTATTACCTGCGCGAGGCCATCGCGGAAAAACTCGGCCTTTCCATGGCCAACATCATTTTGGGCAACGGTTCGAACGAAATCATCGAGTTCATCGGCCATGCTTATTTGCAGCCCGGCGACGAAATCGTGCAGGCCAAGCACTCGTTCGCTGTCTATCGCCTCATGGCGCAATTGTTCGGCGCGAAAACGATCGACGTGCCCGACCCGGGTTTTGTCGCCGACCTCGACGCGATGCTTGCCGCGATCACGCCGCGGACGAAGGAAGTCTTCATCGCCAACCCGAACAACCCGACCGGCACGATGGTCCAGCAGGACGCGATCGACCGCTTCATGGAGCGCGTGCCGGAGCACGTCATGGTGGTGTTCGACGAAGCCTACTACGAATTCCTCGACGAACCTCCGGATGTGCTCAAATACGTCCGGGCCGGACGCAATATCGTCGTGCTGCGGACTTTTTCCAAAATCCAGGGTCTGGCCAACCTGCGCATCGGCTACGGCATCGCCGCGCCCGAAATTGTCGAGGTGCTGCAAAAAGCGCGGCAACCTTTCAACGCCAACGGCATCGCGCAGGCGGGGGCTCTCGCCGGATTGCGCGATACGGAGCACATGGAGAAGACGCGCTTGGTCACCCACGAGGGGCGCAACTTTTTGCAAAGCGAGTTCCTCGACATGGACCTCGAGTTCGTGCCCAGCCACGCCAACTTCGTGCTCGTCCGCGTCGGTGACGGCAAAAAAGTTTTCGAAGCGCTCCTCCGCCGCGGGATCATCGTGCGGGCCATGGGCAGTTACGGCCTGCCCGAATGGATCCGCGTGTCAGTCGGCACCATGCCGCAAAACAAAGCCTTCATCGCCGCCCTTCGTGAACTCGACCGCGAGGGCGTCGTCGGACGCGGCGCGCTGGCCACGGTCGCCTGATGGGCGGCGACACCATCGCCGCGCTGGCCACGCCTTGGGGCACCGGGGCTGTCGCCATGATCCGGTTGAGCGGCGCCCAGGCCGTGTCCGTTGCGGATAAACTTTTCCGCGGGAAACGTCCGCTGGCCGGCGCGCCATCCGGCCGGGTGCGTCGCGGCACGGTGGAGTGCGACGGGCGGGCTGTCGACGACGTGCTTGCCACGGTCTTTCGCGCCCCGAAAAGCTACACGGGCGAAGATGTGGTCGAGATCAGCGGTCACGGCGGGCAGGTGGTGGCGGAGGAAATTTTGCGCGCGCTGTTCGCGGCCGGAGCGCGGCCGGCCGAACCGGGCGAATTCACGCGGCGCGCGTTTATCAACGGGAAAATGGACCTGACCCAGGCGGAGGCGGTGATGGATCTCATCGCGGCGCGCGGCGCGGCTTCGGCCGATGCGGCGGCGGCACAACTCGCCGGGCGGCTCGGGCGCGAAGTGGAAAAATTGCGCGGCGAGACGATGACCGCGCTGGCCCATCTCGAAGCGTTCATCGATTTTCCCGAGGAGGGAATCGATCCGGAAAGCGGGCGCGTCTTGCTCGCGCGCGCCGATGCTTTGTCGGCCGCCATCGAACGGATGCTCGGGACAGCGGACGAGGGCCGCATGCTTCGCGAAGGCGTGCGTCTGGTCATCCATGGCGAGCCCAATGTGGGAAAATCCAGCCTGCTCAATCTCCTGCTCGGATACGACCGGGCGATGGTCAGTGAAATCCCCGGGACGACCCGAGACACCATCGAGGAAAATCTCACCCTGCGCGGCATTCCCTTCCGCGTGATCGACACGGCGGGCCTGCGCGAAACGGATGATCCGCTCGAGGCGGAGGGCATGCGGCGCACGCGGGAGCATCTGGCCAAGGCCGACATTTCCCTGCGGGTTCTCGATGCGGGTGCGTGCGCGGCGCCTTCCGGCGGTGAGTCCGGCGAAATCACCGTGCTGAACAAAGTCGACCTGTGGACCGGCGGCGATCTTCCGGCGGGGCTGGTTCCGCTCTGCTGTCTCGATGCCCGAGGACTGGACAAACTCGTCGATGCCATCGTCGGTCGCACGCGCATTGCCCCGCCCGCCTCGCGCGAGGAGGCGGTGGCGATCAATGCGCGGCATCAGGATTGCCTCCGGCGCGCGAACGAAGCCGTCGCGGCCGCGCGGGCTTCGCTCGAACGCGGCGATGCGCCCGAGTTCACCGCGGTCGAATTGCGCGCGGCGCTGGCCGCCGTCGGGGAAATCACCGGAGGATCCGACGCGGACGACGTGCTCGGGGAAATCTTCCGCAACTTCTGCATCGGGAAATGAGAGGAGTTGAGGGTTGAGGGATGAGAGTTGAGAGAGCAGAAAGGTCCGCGACATGAGCCTGTATTCCGCGCTGGCCCGTCCGCTTTTGTTCCGCTTGCCCGCGGAAACAGCGCACGAGGTCTCGATGAAATTTCTCGCGGCGGCCGCCGCGGTTCTCGGCCGCAACGTGGCGCCACCGCGCGGTCGCGCCGTCGATTGCTTCGGTCTGCGCTTTCCCAACGCGGTCGGACTGGCCGCGGGGATGGATAAAAACGCCACGGCGCTGCCGGCGTGGCCGCTCATGGGATTCGGGTTCATCGAGATCGGGACGGTCACGGCGCTGGCCCAACCGGGGAATCCCAAGCCGCGCGTTTTCCGTCTGCCGCGGCAGAAAGCATTGATCAACCGGCTCGGTTTCAACAACGAGGGCGCGGAAGCGGTCGCCGCGCGTTTGGCCGAATGGAAATCGTCCGGCCGCTGGCCGCGCGTTCCCGTCGGAATCAACCTCGGCAAGTCGCGCGTCACGGCTTTGGACGACGCGCCGCGCGATTACGCGCAAAGTTTCCGCCTGCTGCGCGGGCACGGAGATTACTTCGTGGTCAATGTCAGTTCGCCCAACACGCCGGGCCTGCGCGATTTGCAGGGCGCGGCGCAACTGCGCGCCATTCTGCGGGCCATCGCCGCGGAGAATGCGGAGAAAAAGCCGGTGCTGGTCAAAATCTCGCCCGATCTCGCCGAACCGCAGTTGGCCGATCTGGTTTCTTGCGGCGAGGAGGAAAGTATCGCGGGGTGGATCGCGACGAACACCACGCTCGATCACTCCTCCGTCCCGGCCGGCGAAGACCAGGAAGGCGGCCTGAGCGGCGTGCCTCTGCGGGAGAAGTCGGACACCGTTTTGCGCGAACTGGTCGCGCGCACCCGCCTGCCGGTCATCGGGGTGGGCGGGGTGAGCGATGCAGAATCGGCCCGGGCCAAAACGGAAGCGGGAGCCAAACTGGTCCAGCTTTACACCGGTCTGGTCTACCGGGGGCCTGCTCTTCCGCGGCAAATCGCGGCGGAATCGGCAAAAGTGTGACTTTTCAGCTTTTGCCAACGGACTAGATTGGTGGAGTCAATGGAGTTCACGGAGCAACAGCCGGCCGCGGGCGAGCCGGCCAGGAAAAGCAAAGGCAACTGGCGCATCCTTGCCGATGCGTTCAACCGCTATGTCATGGAGGGCGGGATGACCCACGGCGCGGCATTGACTTACTACGCCGTGTTTTCCCTCGGCCCGCTCCTGCTCGTCGCCACGGCCATTGCCGGATGGTTCTTCGGCGAGGAAGCGGCGCGCGGCGAGTTGAGCGACATGCTTGTCGACACTTTCGGCCCGGACACGGCGGCGACCATCGAAACATTGCTCGCCGGCGTGCGCGCCCGCACCGCATCGGGTTGGGCGGCGATCATCGGCGTGGTCATCCTGCTCTACACGGCCTCGAGTGTGATGCGGCAACTCAAGGATTCGATGAACTTCATCTGGCAGGTCCCGCATCTCAAGGAGGCGACGTGGTGGAAATGGGCCGAGCACTATCTTGTTTCCGTCATCGGCGTGCTCATCGCGGGATTGCTTCTCATCGTCTCGCTCCTCTCCACGACTTTTCTCGCCGCGATGAAGAAATATCTGCCCGAGGGATTGCCCTACTCGGGCAACGTGCTGCTTTCCGTGGAATTCGGCGCGACCGTCGTGCTGGTCACCATCGTTTGCGCGCTCATCTTCAAATTCCTGCCCGAAACGCGCGTGCTCTGGCGCTACGTGTGGCTCGGGGCCTTCGGCACCGCGCTGTTGTTCTCGCTCGGCAAGCTCGGCATGGGTCTCTACCTCGGTTGGCTCAGCGCGGAGTCGTTCTACGGCGCGATGTCATCCTTCATGATCCTGCTTTTCTGGATGTATTACTCCGCGCAGGTGCTGGTGATCGGGGCCTATTTCACCGAGATGACCAGCCGCACGCGGATGGCGGCCAAGGCGGCCAAGGCCAAGGCCTGATGCGGTGGTGGATCGCGCCGTCCCGGCGCGTTCCACCTTGCCGAACAGTCGGAGCGTTCGCGCTGGTGCCGATCAGGCCGCTTTCGGTGCCGTCTTTGGTGCGGGGGATTTTTTCGCGGGCGCCGTTTTCGCCTCTTTGGTTTTCACCGCTTCGGCTGGCGCACGCGAATTGACGTGAGACTTCCCGCTGAAGGCCGCGCCTTCCTCGACCAGCACGCGCGCGGCATGGATGTCGCCGCGCAGCGTTCCGGAACTTTTGATCACGGCTCGTCCGGTGGCGTGCACTTCACCCTCCACCGACCCGAAGATGACGACCGACTCGGCGCGGATGCGCGCTTTGACCCGCGTGTCCTTCGCGATGGTCACCGTGCTCGGACAATGAATTTCCCCGTCGACATAGCAAGTGACGGTGCGCTCGCCCGGAAGCTTCAGCGTTCCGTGCACTTCGATATCCGAGGGGATTTGTCCGCTGGTCTGCGGAGCGGGCGGCGTGACCATGGCTGGTGCGCCGGCCACCGCGGCGGGCGCGGAACGGAGAGGGCGATCGGGCAAGACCGAGGAAATCGGCCGCCATTCGGCCCAGCCTTCCTGCCAGCAAAAATCCTCCGGGTGAAATTCGCCCGTGCCAAGGAACACGGCGATTTCCTCGGGTTCGTGCGGCCCGAAGGTCTGGCTGTTTTTGGTGACGAAAAGGGGCATGGCGCAGGGGCCGATAAAGATCGCAAAGGAGGCGAGGAAGCAACGGTTTTCGCGGGCATTCCTGCGGAACGACCTGACGCAGGCCCAGTTTGTCGGTCCTTCCACCTGCACCAAAGGGCAGGGTCGTGGACGGTGGAAATTGAGGATTCTGCATAGTCCGATCAATGCGCTTCCTGCATAGATGAGTCGTTCGCGTCGACCGCGGAAACAAACGTCCAAACCGAAAGTATTAAAATAGCTCTCCGCTTCACAGCCTCGGGTCTCCAGCCGAACTTGCCCTCTTTGCCCGCGAATTGGGCGTTGCCGGCGCTTGAAGTTTATCGCGTCCAAGCTTCCCGCGGCGGCCCTGCACCAAAGGTCAGGTTGTCTGGTTCGGCTTAGGTCGCGAAAATTGCCTCTCAAAAGTATGAATCACGATACGCTGCCTGCAGAAATTACCATGACCACCGGAAAAGCACATCCCACCGAGGCGTTTCCTCCCGTCCTCGCTGCGGCCGTCCGGTCTGAGCTCGACCGCATCGTTCGCAGTCGCGATTTCTGCGCGTCCAAACGCAATCGCAAATTTCTCCGCCGGGTGGTCGAAGCCGAGTTGACCGGTTGCGGGCATGAGATCAACGGCTACCTCATCGGATCGGAAGTTTTCGGGCGCGGCAAAAGTTTCGACCACGTCAAGGATCCGATCGTGCGAATCGAGGCGACCAAGTTGCGCCGCGATCTCGAGCGCTACTACCTCACTTCGGGTCGCGGCGACCGGATCGTCATCACCATTCCCAAAGGCGGCTACCGTCCGAGTTTCGAAACGCGCGATGTCGACAGTCTGCCTGGCGGTGTTTCGCCCGGATCGGCGCTCGATCTTGCGGGTGTCACTGTCGCGTCGTTGCGTTTGTCCGATGGACCGCTTTCGGCCATGCAGCCTCCGCTGCGCGCGCAACTCGCCGATGCTCTCACCCGCACCGGGGAGGTTGCGGTTTATGTTTCCTCCGAGCAGGAAGTCGGGCTGCTCGATAGCGAAGCCGTGCGTCGTGCCGCCCGCAGCAACGGCACAGCTTTCGTCCTTTCGGGCGACTCTTGGTCGCACGACGGCCAACACCGCATGGTCGTGCGTTTGCACGACGGGGAGACCGGCCGCTTGGTCTGGTCCGAGGAATTTGCGCAGGACGCCGCATCCACTGTTCCCCTCGTTACGCAGCGTGTTGTTGAAGCGCGGAGGCGCCTTGCCGTCTCCAGCGGAAGCGGGGAGGCTGTCTGATGGCGCGATTTAGCGATCGCCCCAAGCGCATTTCCCGGCGCTCCGAGCGCGAAAAGTTCGACCGTCTCGTCATGCCCGCGGCGTTCATGTGCTTTCCTGCCGGCGTGGCCTTGCTTTTCGGTGCGGGCTTGGCCTATCTCGTCTACGGTGCCGTGGCCGTCGAGATGCTTGTCCTCGGCGCGGCGATTTTTGCCATCCCGGGTGTTTTGCAAATTTACCGTTTCGTCCGCGGACACTTCAGCAACCGACTCGACGAGCCATGAATGCTGGCGGGAGCGAATGTAAACGCTGGCAGGCGGCCCGGATCACCGTCTGGTTTGCCATCCTTGGCGCCACCTTCGGCTTCTGGGCCGGCGCCGGCGCGCTCGTTCTCCGCTGGTTGCGCTGACCGGGCGAGGGGATTTGCATTGCATCCGGGCGCCGGGCCGCTATTGTCGCGCGTCTTATGAGTCAGCACAGAAGTCTCCGCGGTCAAGGCGCGATCAAAGCCAAGCGCAACGTGCTCAAGCGTTTCGAGCGCGTCGAGGTGCTCAAAAAGCGCGGGCAATTCAAAGAGGGCCAAAGCGTGATCGGCCTGAAAAAAACCAAGCCGGACGAGTGATCGGCGCGAACGGCGATAAATTTTCCCACCGCAGGCGGCTCCGGCCGCCTGTTTTGCTATGAGCGGATCCATGCGCCTCAACCGGTATCTCGCGCTCTGCGGGCTCGGATCGCGCCGCGCGTGCGAGGAAATCATCCTCGGCGGCGGCGTGCGCATCAACGGACGCGCCATCCGCGAACTGGCCAGCGTTGTCCGGCCTGGGGATACGGTCGTGGCCCGCGGACGGGTGGTCCGTCCCGCCCGCTCGCGTCATGTCCTGCTGCACAAACCACCGGGCGTTATTTCCTCGCGGCAATCGCAGGGCGGCAAAGCCACGCTTTACGATCTGCTCCCGCGCGACATGGCGAATCTTCCGCATGTCGGCCGGCTCGACGCGGAGAGCGAGGGGCTGCTTCTTTTGTCCAACGACGGCGATCTGGCCCAGGCCGTCACGCATCCTTCGCGCCACGTGGAGAAAGAATACGAGGTGATCCTCAAGCAATCGTTCGATCCGGAGAAGACACCGAAGTTGCTCAAAGGCGTCTATCTCGAGGAAGGCCGGGCCAAGGCCGCGCACGTGCAGATCGAAGCGCCGAACAAATTGCGCGTTGTGCTCACGCAGGGCATGAACCGGCAGATCCGGCGCATGTTCGCCGCGCTCGGCTACGATGTGAAACGGCTCACCCGCACGCGGCTGGGTCCGATCAAACTCGGCCGCCTGCCGCGCGGCGCCTGGCGGGAGTTGTCCGCCAAGGAAGTCGATGCTTTGCGGAAGGCGGCCGGCAGATAAGTGGATCGCTCCGTCCGGGTGCGATCTCGCTCCGGGCAATGGCGATGAAATAATCCCCAAAAAGTTTTCAGACTTGGATCATGCGGTGGATCGCGATGTCCCCATCGCGATTGGCTGACTGAAGTATCGCGCCGGGACGGCGCGACCCACCTTGCCAGACGTCCAGAACCTTTTGGTCCTTGGGATCGGGACATCGCGATCCACCTTTGTTCTCGCCTCCAATTCTCCTGTCGGCGAGAAATTGAGCGCTATGCGCACTTGCCTCACCTCCGTTCCGAACGGGCCGTCTTCGATCGGTCCTTACTCCCTCGCCGTCGCGGCCGAGGGGAAATTCCTTTTCGTCTCCGGCATGGTCCCGATGGATCCGGCCACGGGCAAGATGAGCGACGGCCCGGTCGGCGAGCAGACCCGCATCGTGCTGACCAACATGCGCAAGGTGGTCGAAGCCGCCGGTGCGAAGTTGACCGACGTGGTGAGCTGCCGCGTCTTTCTCGCCCAGCTTACCGAGAAAAATTTCGCCGAGATGAACGCGGTCTACAAAGAATTCTTCGAGGGTGATTTTCCGGCCCGCACCACGGTGGGCGCCCAGCTGATGAACATGCTGGTGGAAATCGAGTGCGTGGTGCGCTTGCCCGCCTGACGCGTGACGCCGCGCGTTCCGCGGCTTATCTTCCGCCATGCTCGCCCGCCGATCCAAGCGCGCCATTCTCGCTTTTCTCGGTTTGTCCCTGCTGGTCGGCGTGCTTCTCGCCTCGGTCTCGCGCTACTTCGAGGGCGTCGAAACCCGGCGGCGTCTGCAGGACGAGAAAGCCTCGCTCAAACAGCGGGAGGATTTCGTTTTCACCGTCGAGCCGCGCACGGTCGAGCGGGAGCGGCGCTATGCCGTGGCTGTCGATCCCTGGATGGTCTCCGATGTTCCCGCCGAGGTGGCCGGCCGCGTCTCCGCGACCAAAGTCGAGCCCGGTTCGCGCGTGAGAAAAGGCGACCCGCTGGTCCTGCTCGACGACGAGATTGCCGCGAGCGACTTGCGCCGGGCCGAGGCCCAGCTGGCCGAGTTGCAGCGTCTGCTCGCCGAGGCGGAGACTCTGGGACGCAGCAAGGTGGTGTCGCGCACGCAGGTCGAGGCGGTTCGCTCGGAAGCCCGCGTGGCCGATGCGGCGGAAGATTCCGCGCGCGCGCGTTTCGAGGATCACACCATCCGTGCGCCCTACGACGGGGATATCGTCGAGCGCTTTGTCCAGGTCGGCGAGGCCGTCAATGTGAACCAGCGCGTGGTCCGCATGGTCGACACCAGCCGTTTGCGCGTCGTTTTTTATGTCAACGAACGCGACATTGCATCCTTCGCGCCGGGCACGAAAATCCTGATCCGCCTTCCCGCGGTGCCGGGCCGGGTGCTGGAAGCGCCGGTCGTCCATGTGGCCCAGGCTTCGGACCAGGACACGCGGCTTTTCCGCGTCGAGGCCGCGCTGGCCAATCCCGACCTCGCCTTGCGCGGCGGTTTGACCGGCGAAGCGTCCGCCCGGGTCGGTTTCTACCGCGACCAGCTTTTCGTCCCGACCGCCTGCGTGCGGTTGGAGGGAGGCAAGGCTTACGTTCTGCGCATCCCGCCGGGCGAGGGAGGCGGGCCGCGCCAGACCGAGGTGCGCATCGGCGAGGAACTCGAAGGGTTTTACCCCGTGCTCGAAGGGCTGTCCGCCGGCGATCGTCTCATCGTGCGTTAGAACGCGCATTGACGCGGCAGATCCCGCATGGCATCACATTCTTCTGTTTTCGCGCGATTAGCTCAGTGGTAGAGCGCTTGCTTCACACGCAAGAAGTCGCAGGTTCGAACCCTGCATCGCGCATGTCTTGACACCTCGGGGGCTCTTCAGTAGGGTTTCGGTCAACCTTTTCTGACGAAAAGTGGGTTTCGGCCCACTTTTTTTTATCCTCAAAAGAGACACGACCATGAGCAACGAACTCCTGACCATGCTGGAATACCTGGAGCGCGAACGCGGGATTTCGCGCGAGACCCTCTTGCAAGCGATGCAAGAAGCCATCATCAAAGCCGCAGGCAAAGGCTTCGGCGGCTACACCCGCGAACTGCGCGTCGAGATCAGCCCCAAGACGGGCAAGATCCACGGCGTGGCCAATGTCCTTGTCGTCGACAAGGTGACCAATCCCCAGGAGGAAATGCTCCTCGCGCGCGCCCAAGTGCAGAAGCCGGGTATCAAGGTGGGCGACACCATCGAGGTGGAAGTCGAGCCCGCCGCGTTCGGCCGCATCGCCGCCGGCGTGGCCCGCAACGCCATCATGTCGAGCATCCGCCGCGTTGAGAAAGAGCGGATCTACGAGGAGTTCAAGGATCGCGCCGGTGACATCGTCAGCGGCACCGTCCGCCGCTTCGTCAAGAGCGACGTCATTTTCGACCTCGGCAAGTTCGAGGCTGTCATGCCCTCGCGCGAACGCGTCGTCACCGAGGATTACAGCGTGGGCGACCGCCTGCGCGCCTATGTCGTGGCGGTGGAAAACGGCAAGGACGGCCCGCAGATCATCCTTTCGCGCAGCCATCCGAATTTCGTGCGCAAACTCTTCCAGTTGGAAGTCAGCGAGATCGCCGACGGAACCGTGCAACTCAAAGGCATCGCCCGCGAGGCCGGCGTGCGCACCAAGGTTGCCGTGGCCAGCGCGGACGCCAAAGTCGATCCGGTCGGCGCCTGCGTCGGCATGCGCGGCGCGCGCGTGAAGAATATCGTCCGCGAACTCAACAACGAGAAGGTCGACATCATCAAGTGGAGCGACGATCCGAAAGAATTCGTCGTCGAGGCCCTCAAGCCGGCCAAGATCAAATCGATCGAAATCAACGAAGCAGACAAGCGCGTCAAGGTGACGGTCGACGAGGACCAGCTCTCCATCGCCATCGGCAAAAAAGGACAGAACGCGCGCCTCACGGCCAAACTCACCGGCTGGGAAGTGGACATCGAGAAGGATGCATCGAAGGAGCAGGCCTTCGAAAACCAGGTGTCCAGCGCCACGGAAGCTTTCAAGACGCAGCTCGGAATCGACGAGGAGACCGCCGCCAAGCTCGTGCAGAACGGCATTCCCAGCCCGGCCGATCTCGTGGCGGGCGGTGTCGAAGCAGGCGACCTCGTGGACATGCTCGGCATCGATGAAGCCAAGGCCAACGAGATCCTCGAGCGTGCCCGCGGCCTCGAAGGCAAGAAGCCCGAAGCTGCGCCGGTTGCCGCCGCTCCGGCCGAAGAAGTTCCCGCCGAAACGACCGCCTGACCATCCGCCACCGAATGCCCGCCAAAGCGCCAGCGACAAAAAAGCCCGCCGCGAAAAAACCCGCGTCGAAGCCCGCGTCCGCAGCAGCCAAACCGGCAGCCGCGGGCAAGCAGGCTGCCGAGGCGAAACCCGCCAAGCCGAAGCCCGCGCCCAAGGCGCCCGTCGAGGTCGTCTCGCTCATCGACGAAAAACCGAAGAAGAAGGCGATCGTGGCCGACGCGGTGCCCGAGGTTGCTCCCGCCGCCGAGCTGGAGGTGACCGAGGACGGCAAGAAAATCATCAACATCAAGCCGCCCATCGTGGTCAAAGATCTCGCCGCGGCCATCGGGCTGAAGCCCTTTGTCGTGATCAAGGATCTGATGGAGGCGAATATCTTCGCCAATCTCAACCAGATCATCGAGCCGGCCGTGGCCGCGTTGGTCTGCGAGAAACACGGGTTTGTTTTCGAGAAGGAGAAACGCCAAGCCGGCGCCGGCGTGCACAAAGCCGAGCCCGTGGTCGCGCCGCCCTCCGAGCCCGAGGTCGAAGTGGCCAAGGAGGAACTCGAAGCGCGTCCGCCGGTCATCACGTTCATGGGCCACGTCGACCACGGCAAAACCTCGCTCATGGACTTCATCCGCAAGGAGCGGGTCGCCGCAGGGGAGGCGGGGGGCATCACGCAGCATATCGGCGCTTATTCCGTCGAGCACGGCGGGCACAAAATCACTTTTCTCGACACGCCCGGCCACGCGGCTTTCACCGCGATGCGCGCGCGCGGTGCGAACGTCACCGACATCGTTGTCCTCGTGGTGGCCGCCGACGACGGCATCATGCCGCAGACCGAGGAGGCCATCAGCCACGCCAAAGCCGCCGGAGTGACCATCATTGTCGCGGTCAACAAGACCGATTTGCCCAGCGCGAATGTGGATCGCGTGAAGCAGCAGCTTCAAGAGCACGATCTCTCGCCGGAAGACTGGGGCGGCTCGACCATCGTTTGCCCGGTCTCCGCGACCAAGGGCACCGGCGTCGATCACTTGCTCGAAATGATGGCCCTGCAGGCCGAAGTGCTCGAGCTCAAGGCCAGCCCGAAGGTTCCCGCCCGCGCCACCATCATCGAAGCCGAGATGGAGCCCGGTCGCGGTCCGACCGCCACGGTCATCGTGAAGATGGGCACGCTCAAGGTCGGGCAGGCCTTCCTCTGCGGTTTGCAGTGGGGAAAAATCAAATCCCTGATCAATGATCACGGCAAACCGGTCAAAGAAGTCGGCCCGGGCATGCCGGTGAAAGTCCTCGGATTCGACGGGCTGCCCAAGGCGGGGGACGAGCTCATGGTCATGGATTCCGAGCGCGCGGCCCGCACCCTGAGCGAGGAGCGCCAGGAAGAGCAGCGCGCGGAAAAGTTGGCCGCCCCGCAGCGCGCCACGCTGGAGAGCCTTTTCGACAACCTGGCCGCCGACCAGCGCAAGGTTCTGCGCGTCGTGCTCAAGGCCGATGTGCAGGGATCGCTCGAGGCGCTCGTGCAGGCTCTCGGCGATATCAACGCCAAGCAGATCGACCTCGATGTCATCCACGCGGCCGTCGGGCCGATCAGCGAGTCGGATATCCTTCTCGCCACCGCGTCCGACGCCATTGTCGTCGGGTTCGGCGTCAAGACGGAGAACAGCGCGGCCACCGCGGCCAAGCGCGAGGGCGTTCAGATCAAGCTCTACTCGATCATTTACGAACTCATCGACCAGATCAAAGAAGCCATGGCCGGCATGCTCGAACCGGAGCTGCGCGAAAATGTCATCGGTCACGCCGAGGTCCGCCAGGTCTTCGATCTGACCAAGGGCATGGTGGCCGGCTGCATGGTGACCGACGGTCGCATCGCCCGCACCGCGCGCGCCCGTGTGCTGCGCCGCAAGCAACCGATCTACGACGGCGGCATTTCGACGTTGCGGCGTTTCAAGGACGACGTGAAGGAAGTCCGCAACGGTTTCGAGTGCGGCATCAAGCTCGGCGATTACGACGAATACGAAGAGGGCGACATCATCGAGTGCTACACGCTCGAGAAAGTCGCCCAGAAACTCGAGTAAGGGCGGGGACCTGTTCCCTCAACCCTCATCTCTCAACTCACAACTGTTTCCATGAAGCACCGCTTGGTCCGTGTCGCCGAGATCCTCAAACGCGAGTTGAGCACGGTGATTCTTCGCGAGGTGCCCTCCGACGGAGCTCTGATCACGGTCAACGCCGTCGACGTTTCGCCCGACCTGCGCAATGCCACGGTCCATGTCGGCGTCCTCGGCACCGCCGCGCAGCAGAGGGATGCGCTGGGCCGCCTCGAGCAGCACCGTGCCGTGCTCCAGGCCGAGTGCGCCAAACGGGTCGTGCTCAAGTTCACCCCGCATCTTCATTTCCAACTCGACGAGTCGATCGAACGCGGTTCACGCGTGCTCGATATTCTCGACGAACTCGGCGTCGAGGGGGAGGACAACGCACGATGAGCACGGGCATGGACGCGGATTTCACCCAGATCCGGCACAATCTCGACGCCGCCACGCGCATCGGCGTGGCCAGCCATGTGCGGCCGGACGGCGACGCCTACGGCTGCACCATCGCGATGGCGCTCCATCTGCGCGCGCTGGGCAAGGACGTCACGGTGTGGAACGAGGAGGGGCTGACGGACAAGTTCCGCTACCTGCCGGAGTCCGGCATCGTCACGGCGCCCCCCGACCACGCGAAACACGATTTCGACGTTTTTATCGCCCTCGACACCTCGACCAAGGAGCGTCTCGGCCGTGTGCTCAAAGCGACCGGCAAGATCGGCACTTGGATCAATATCGACCATCACGTGAGCAACCACCGCTACGGCGATCTGGTTTACATCGACGACAGCGCGCCGGCCACAGGGCAGATCCTCTACGATTATTTCACCGCGGTCGGCGCGGAAATCACTCCCGCCATGGCGGCGAATCTCTACGCCGCGATTTCCACCGACACCGGGTCGTTCCAATACGAAAAGACGACACCCCACACTTTCCGCACCGCGGCCGCCCTCGTGGAGAAGGGCCTCGATGTGCAGAAATTGTCGCAGGCCATGTACGACAGCCATCCGCGCCGCCGCCTCGAGCTGCTCAAGTCTTTGCTCAACTCGGCCCGCTTTTTCGCCGGGGATCGTGTGGCCACCTTCAGCCTGGGTCTGGATACCGCGGCCATGTTGCGTGTTTTGCCCGAGGACAACGAGGGGCTCATCGATCATCTGCGGGCGGTCGAAGGCGTGCAGATCGCCGTCTTTTTCGAGGAACTGCCGGAGAACAAAGTGCGCGTGAGCATGCGCTCCAAAGACGCGCGCTACGACGTCTGCAAAATCTGCTCGCTGTTCGGGGGTGGTGGACACGCCCAAGCCGCCGGGGCCCGCATGACCGGACCGCTGGCCGACGCGGAGGAAAAAGTCATCGCGGCCGCTTGCCATGAGATCGGAATCGACAGTTGACGGAGTCCTGCTGGTCGACAAGGCGCCGGGGATGACCTCCCACGACGTCGTGGCCATCACGCGCCGCGTGCTCAACACGCGCAAGGTCGGCCATTGCGGCACGCTCGATCCGCTGGCCACCGGAATGCTCATCATCACCATCGGTCGGGGCACCAAGATCCAGGATCTCCTCATGAGCGAGGACAAGGAATACGTGGGCACGATCCGGCTCGGACAGAACACGACCAGTCAGGATGCGGACGGCGAGGTGACCGAGGAAAGGCCGGTGCCGGAGTTGACCCGCGCGCAAATCGACGAGGCTTTCGGAAAATTCCAGGGAGATTTCTACCAGACGCCTCCCATGGTTTCGGCCATCAAGAAAGACGGTGTGCCGCTCTACAAACTGGCGCGCCAGGGCAAGACGATCGAACGCGAACCGCGTCTGGTCCACGTCTACGGACACGAGATCCTCAACATCGCGCTGCCCGAAATCGAGTTCCGTGTGGTTTGCAGCAAGGGGTTCTACGTGCGCACTTACGCTTATGACATCGGTCAGTTGCTCGGCTGCGGCGGTCACTTGAAGGCCCTGCGCCGCACGGCCTCGGGCAAGTTCCGCGTCGATGGTGTTTTGACGGTGGACGAACTCCGCACCCTGCCGCTCGATCAGGTGAAGGCGCGCATCATGAGCCTTCCGGAAGTCTCCCGTCTGCGCGGGGTTTGATCCGCATGGAGGTCCTCCACGATCTCGGGTCGCTCGGGTCGCTGCCCGGGCCGGTCTATCTGGCCATCGGTATTTTTGACGGCGTCCATCGCGGCCACCAAGCCCTCATCGAAGAAGCGCAAGCAGACGCCAAAAAAACCGGCGGCACCGCCGTGGTCATGACTTTCGAACCGCATCCCATGATGTTTTTCCAGCGGGCCGAGCCGCCGCTGAGGCTGTCGAGTCCGCGGCACAAGGAGTTGCTGCTGGAGCGGCAAGGTGTGACCCACCTCGCGGTGCTGCCCTTCGAGGCGGCGCGTGCCGGTCAGACAGCCGAGCAATTTGTCGGGGATTTGCGCGCGGCTTGCCGTCCGCTGGGCGGGGTGGTGGTCGGAGCCGATTGGAAATTCGGCAAGGGCCGCACGGGCGACGTGGCGCTGCTGGAAAAAATAGGCGGTTTCGAGGTGGACGGCATTCCCGCCGTGACCTTGGATGGCGAAGTCATTTCCAGCACGGCCATCCGTCTGGCCGTGGCGCGCGGTGATCTGGCCTTTGTGGAGCGCGCGCTTGGTCGTCCCTATTCTGTCTTCGGCAAAGTCGTGCGCGGAAGCGGAAAGGGGCGGGACCTCGGGTTCCCCACCGCGAACGTCGACGCGGCCGGATACCAATTCCCGCCGGAGGGTGTCTATGCCGCGCGCGCCCGCTTGGCTGACAAAACATTCGAGGGAATAGCCAATCTCGGCATCCGGCCGACCGTGTCCCTGGACCCGAAGCGCGTTCTGGAAATCCACCTGTTCGAATTTTCGGGCGACCTCTACGGCATGGAAATCGAAGTGGAGTTCCTGCGGTTTATCCGACCGGAAAAAAAATTCGCGTCTGTGGACGAGTTGCGCGCGCAGATTACGCGGGATATCGAAGCGGTGAAATAGAAGAACCCGCAGAGTTCGCAGAGAGCAAGGAGGAGGCGGGGAGGGGAGACGAGGGATGAAAACTGAGCTTGAAACCTGAGAGATCTTGTAGCGGCGGCCTGCGACCCGCCGGAGCCATGAGGGGGAAGGCTCCGGCGGTCACAGACCGCCGCTACAAGCGGGGAACGTAACTCGTCGCCGGGGACGGCGACGCTACAGGGGATATTCGGCGCAGATAGATTTCATCTGCGCGACTGCGGCGGCGAGTCCGGTGATCAAGGCGCGGGAGATAATGGCGTGGCCTATGTTGAGTTCCTCCAGGTGGGGAACCGCGAAGAGTTCGCGGACATTGGCGTAGTTCAGTCCGTGGCCGGCGTTGATGCGCAAACCGACGGCATGGGCGAGCTTGGCGCCTTCGATCAGGCGTTGCAGTTCGCGGGTGCGGTCCGGTCCTGTGGCGTTGGCGAAGGCGCCGGTGTGGAGTTCGATATACTCGGCTTTGAGATCAGCGGCGGCGCGGATCTGGCCCGGATCCGGATCGATGAAGAGACTGACCAGTGTGCCGGCGTCGTGGAGTTTGGTGATCGTGTCGGTTAGGGCATTCCGGTGGGTGAGGCAGTCGAGTCCTCCTTCGGTTGTCACCTCGTTGCGGTTCTCCGGAACGAGGCAGGCATCGTGCGGTTTTACTTTCAGCGCGATGGCCACGATCTCCGGCGCGTTGCCCATTTCAAGGTTCAGCTTTGTCTTCAGCGTTTCTTTCAAGCGGAAGATGTCCGCGTCTTGGATATGACGCCGGTCTTCGCGCAGGTGCGCCGTGATGCCGTCCGCCCCGGCTGTTTCCGCAATCAGCGCGGCTTCGACCGGATCGGGTTCGACGAGGATGCTGTCCGGATCACGCGCGTAGCGCGCCTGACGCAGGGTGGCCGCGTGGTCGATATTGACGCCGAGGCAGAGCGGCATGGTCAGGCTTTGCCGCCGTAGGACACGTAATCGTCGAGGTCGAGCCAGTCGAACCAGGTCGAGATATCGTCGCGCCCGGGTGCATTGTCCTTGTGCGTTTGGTTGAAAAATTCGCGCATTTCCACGCCGGACGGCGCGCGGTCTTCCATGTAGCGGGACCACAGATGGATCTCGTGCGGGCTGCGTTTTGCTCCCGCATTCTCACGGACCCACTCGAGCAGTGCGGTGTCGCCTAGCCCGGCATCGATCTGTTTCTTGAAAGCCTCAGGATCGACCGAGGTGAATTCGAAAAACTCCATGTCGAGCGGGCAGGCGTAGTTGAATTCGCCGTTGGTCCCGGCGAGGACCGCGCGGCATTTGTCGATGATGCGGGGCAGAAGCACGTAACCCCCCAGTCGCGCGCGGGTGCTGCGCGGCGGGCGCTTGGTCAAATCGGTGGGCGGTGCGACGCTGCTCATTGCGACGAGCATATTTTGCCCGCGAGCCGGGTCAAGAGGTCAGCCCCGCGACCAGTGCGGGAAAACGGCACTGCGCGCACTCGCCGTGATCGCGCAGACAAAAATCGGCGTAGATTTGCAGCAGGCCCTGATGGACGAAAAGTTTCCGCGGCAAGTTGCGAGGCAGCGTTCCCCCGAACAGCCGCGCCGAAACGACACGGAGCGAAGTGTTGAACGGCCCGGCGGGAAGATCCATCCATGCGGGTTCCGTGCCGCCGACCAGCGCGAGGGGCAGGGCGATGTTCGCGTGGATCTCGCGGATGCGGTCCGGTCCGATGAGGGCCAGGGTTGTCCTGCGTCGCGGACTGATCCAGGTCGTGTGATAAGACCAGAACGGGTGCTCGAGAGGTCCGAGGACATTTTGCAAGCGCGGGAGATCCCCGGCTACCAGGGCCGATCGCACGGACTTCCAGCGGTTTGCCATTGCGGCGAGGGCGGCGATGCGCCGCAGCGGATGGTTCTGCGGCCGCACCCCGGCGAGGTTCCACGCGCGGCGGGGAAGGATGGAATTGCTGCGGGCGGCGCGGAGTTTCCACCAACTCGACCAGAGTTCGGCGACTTCGGTGCGCGCCGCGCCGGCCGGCGGCTCGGGCTTTTCAAGAAATCCGGCGACCCCGAAGAGGAGCGCTTCGCCGCGCGCCGAAGCGGCATCGGCTAGAGGAACGCGTTGGGCGAGCAATTGAAAAGGCAGTTTGTTGTTTTTGTAACCAAGGGCGACGGCGGTGGCCTCGAAGAGAGCGGCATCCGCTCCGCGCGCCTCGATCATGGAGCGGAGGAGCTCGCCTTTGCGCTCGAGCCGGCGTCGCGCGGCCGTGACCAGCAATTCCTCGAGGTGACCGGACGGGATCTCGCCCAAAGGTGCGGAGCACCGCCCCGGACGCGCCGCGGCAAAGCCGCTCCATTCCGCTTCGGTGGCTTCATGATCGGCAAGACAGATTTGGACGACCTCGCGGTTCGATGCGGTGCGCGAGAAGTGCCGCCGTGCCGGCCGATTGACCACCACATGAAGAACGACATCCTCGTAGGCCGGGTTGGTCGCGTGGCCGTGCTGCTCCCATCCGGATGCCGCGAGGTCGACCTCGATCGATCCGCGGTGTTCATTGCCGTCGATGCGAACGGAGGCCCGGACAAAATCCGGCCCCGCTTCGCGATTCCATTGTCCAAAGTCGGCGACTCGCACCTTGGCTCCCGAGGCCGCGGTGAATTCCCGTCCGCAGGCCCCGGAAAACCAGCGTGCCTGCCAAGCCAACTCGTTTTCCGGCGCCGGGGGCTGTTCGGCCACGCGGCCCGCGGGGTCGTGCATGGCCTGTTCGTAGGCGCGGCGAAGAGATGTCATGGAGGAAATCGGAAATTTTAGATTTGAGAGTTCAGACGAGGAGCGCCGGCCTTTACGGGGATCCTGGTTTCTTCGGCGTGGCCGAAGGGGGCGGAGGTGGCGGGGCGATCTCGTTCCGGATATCCTCGAGCAGCTTGGCGCGGTCGGGCGGTTGCGTGCGCTGCAGGGTGCGTTCGATCAATTTGAGGGCCGCCGTTTTGTCACCGATCGACTGGAGGATGCGCAGGCGCTCGACGATGGTGCGGAAAGTCTCGGCCGGATTTTTGTAAATCGCGCCCGCGGCCTCGAGGGATTCAAGCGCCTCGCGCGGCTCCTCGTAAAAACTTTGCAGCATGCCCAGCGCCTCGTAGTTGAGCCCGGAACGGGATTCGCGGGCCATTTTCGAGAGGTAAAGAATCTGGGCCAAGCCGCTGCGCGCGCCTTTACGGAGTTCTTTTTGCAATTCGATCCACGGACCGGCGTCTTCGGGCGGTTCCTGCCGCCATGCCCCGCGCTGCGCCGCAGCGAACGGCCGGTAGAGCGGGTCTCCCACCACGACGCTCATCCACGAGAGCACCTTGATGCTCATGTAGGCGCTCTCGGCCAGGGTGAAACCTTTCAGCAGTCGCTCGTTGAAGATGTCGAGGTGCGAGGTGAGGTCGAGATAGGGTTCGTAGACATTCCCCATGGAGGCGGCGGCGCCGCGGGTGAGGAGCGGGGCGACCCAATGCGCCTTCGGATCACGCAGGGTGCGCGCGCTGAACGACTGGATGTGCACGGCAACCGCGCCCTGTCGGAACGGTTTTTCCGAAGTGGCAATGCCCCCGCTCAGCCCCCACTCATACCACCCGTAATAAAGTGCCGCATCGGTCACCGGAAAACCGGCGGGGAAAATCGGCGGCACATTGTCGAGAATGACGGGAATTCCTTCATTCCAGCATTCTCCGGCGGCGCTGCGCAGCCATTCGTCTCCCTCTTTGTATCCGCTCTCCGGAATGCTGCGGCGGTCGATGTAGGCCCAGCCGAAAAGTCCCCGCCGCTCGGCCTCGAGGCTGTCGTCGATCATGCGCCGCACCGTGTCGGCGGAGGGTGCATCCAGTCGGCAGACGAGGAGAAGTCCGGACGTCACGGCCGAGTCGAGAATGGGCGCGAAGCGCCGGTAGTAGGGGTTGTTGACGATGCCGAAACGGTCCTGGCGGAAAGCGCCGAGCACGGACAACTCGGAGTCGACGGAGGCCTCGTCGTGTCCGCCGATCGGATCACCGCCGTTCGGGCGCGGTGGTGATGGTTGGTCGGGTGCAGACGGGGCAATCGTCGTTTTGATCTTCAGCGGCATGCCGCGCATCAACGCGACATAGCGGATGCGGCTGCCGGTAACCTCGGTCTGGTCCTCGAATCCCTTGCGCACTTCCCACCATTCTTTGCGTTCGAACAACTTTTTCAGCGGCGTCTCGATCGTGTCGGTGTATTGATCGCGCGTGATTTCTTCCTCGGTCGGGCAATCGAGGCCGATGACCTGCTCGTAGGGAATGTAGCGGCGCTCGGCGTAGTAGTCGGCCAGGGCGCGGGAATCGGGATCGCGTGTGTTGAAGACGACGAGCGTGGCCGCCGCCTCGCGGCTCGGGCGTTCGTTCTCGCTGCCGCGCGCGCCCGCGCAAACCGCGAGCGAGAGCACGGCGACGATACTAGATCTCCACGCGCAGTCCGTCATAAGCGAGCCGCACACCGGGCGGCAGGAGCGTCTCGGTCTCGGCGTGGCCGAGGTCGTGTCCGATGTGGGTCAGCCATGTTCGCTGTGCGCGGGCGGCCGCGGAGACCTCCAGCGCCTCGCGCAGGGAAAGGTGGCTCGGATGCGGCTCGTGCCGCAGGGCGTCGATGATCAGCACGGGGATTTCCGAGATTTCCCCGATGACCGCCGGCGGAACGTGATGGCAATCGCTGAAATAGGCGGCGAGTTTGCGGCCTCCGCGCGAGAAAATGTATCCGTAAACCAGCATTTTCCCGTGCGGAACCTCGGCCGGCGCCAGTTCGATGTCCCCGATGGTGAATGGTCCGGAGATTTCGTGGGGCTCCGGCCGGACGTAATTGCGGTAAGCGTGCTGTCCGTCGAAGGCGTAATAAAAGATGCGCCGGAGGTCGGCCATGGTGTGCGGCGAGGCGTAAACCGGCATGGGCCGGTCGGACAGTTCGCAAAAACGCCTCAGGTCGTCGAATCCGGCAACGTGGTCGGTGTGCGCGTGGGTGAAGACCGCCGCATCAAGGCGGCGCAATCCGTGCCGCAGGGCCTGGGTGCGCAGATCGGGCGTGGTATCGACGAGGAGCACGGTGTCCTCGGTTTCGACCAGGATGGACGAGCGCAGGCGGCGGTCGCGTTCGTCCTCGGAGCGGCACACCCGGCAGTCGCAGGCCACGAAAGGGACGCCCTGGGATGTGCCGGTGCCGAGAAACGTGATCGCAAGTTCGGCCATGACGGAAAAGGCCACCTTGGCATAAGGTGCCGCGTGGTCGCAACGCTGGCATCCCTCCGAATCAAAAATCTCGCGCTGGTCGAGGACCTGGCGTGGGAGCCCGGGCCGGGCATGGTTGCCATCACGGGCGAGACAGGCGCGGGCAAGTCCATCCTCATCGGCGCCTTGCAGTTGCTTCTCGGGGTGCGGGCGGACAAATCGCTCATCCGCAGCGGCGCCGAATCCTGCACGGTCGAAGCGGTCTTCGCCGTGGACAGGCCGCGGGAGATCGACGCCCTGCTCGAAGCGCAGGGGGCCGAGCCTTGCGCGGACGGACAATTGCTCATCAAACGCGCGCTCCCGGCGGAAGGTGCGGGGCGGCAATTCGTCAACGGCTCGCCCTGCACCCTCGCTTTGCTCAAGGCGCTGGGTGATTTGCTGGTCGATTTGCACGGGCCGCATGACCACCAGTCGCTCTTTTCGCGGGAAGCGCAGACCAAGGTCCTCGACGCCTTCGCCGGCGCGGAGGAAACGGCGGCCTTGTTCGTCGAGGCCCACCGGCGTGTGCAGAAGCTCGCCGCGGAAGCGGAGGAGTTGCGGGCCGCGGAACAGGACTCCGCCGCGCGCCGCGAAATGCTGGTCCACACCGCGCAGGAAATCGCGTCCGCGCATTTGCGCCCGGGTGAGGACGAGGAAGTGATGTCTCGGCTGCGCGCCGCAGGGCAAGGACAGCGCCTCGGCGAACTGAGCGTGCAAGTCCTGGCCTGTCTCGGCGCGGATGGCGAAGGGGGCGCGCGGCAGGCGCTGGCCGGTGCGGTCAAAGCGGCGCGGGAGTTGGCCCGGCTCGACCCGCGGGCCGAAGCTCTCGGCGACTCGCTTGCGCAGCTGGCCGAAACGGCGGCGGAGCTCGAGCGCGATGCTTCGCGCTATGCCGAAGGCATCGAAAGCGACCCCGCGCAGCTGCGGGAATTGGAAAAGCGTGCCGACGTTCTCCAAGGGCTCAAGCGCAAATACGGTCCGGCGCTGGAAGATGTCGTGGCGCGCGGCGAGAAGGCGGCCAAGGATCTCGAGACAATCGATTCGAGCGGGGAGCGCTTGGAAAGGCTTTCGCTGGAGGAGGCGGCAGCGGCGAAGGAAGCGGAAAAGCTTTCGCGCAAACTGACCGCTGCCCGGAACAAAGCGGCACCCAAGCTGGCCGAGGCGGTGACCAAGGAATTGCGGGACCTGGGTTTTCTCCGCGCGGGATTTTCCGTCCGCCTCGAAACATTGGCGGAATCCAAACTATCCGGTTCCGAACTGGCCGAGTTCGAGTTCGCCCCGAATCCGGGTGAGCCGGCCAAGCCGCTCCGTGCCATCGCATCGAGCGGCGAGATTTCCCGGGTCATGCTCGCGTTGAAGTCCGTGCTCGCCGCGCAGGACAGCGTGCCCTTGCTAGTCTTCGACGAGATCGACGCCAATGTCGGCGGCGAGGTCGCGGTGAAAGTGGGGCGGAAGATGCGCGCGCTCGCCAAATCGCACCAGATTCTTTGCATCACGCATCTGCCCCAAGTCGCCGCGGCGGCCGCGCGGCAATTCGCCGTGGGGAAAAAATACGACGGCAAGCGCACGACCACTTCGGTCGACCTGCTCGCTTCCGGCGAACGCGAACGCGAGCTGGCCCGCATGCTCGGGGGAACGGAAAGCGACTCCGCACTGGCCCATGCGCGCAGCCTTCTCGCGGCCGGCTGACCGATGCGCATTCTTTTTTTCAACCGCTCCGCTTTGCCTCTCGGCGGCGGGATGAACCGCCTGGCCATCGACACGGCGCGTCGCCTGCGCACGTCCGGCCACGAGGTGGCGCTGGTCCACGCGCGGGCCGGGGGGCAATTCGACGGCACGGGCTACCTTTACGACGACATCGACTACCGTCTCCTGCCGCGCGACGAGAAAGCCTTGCGGCTCGAGGCGATCATCGAGGACTTCGCCCCCGACGTGATCCAATTACACGGGGTGGGCAACACCCTGCTCGACGGATGGTTGGCGGCGCGGTGTCCCACTGTTCGCTTTGTCCACAACCACGACTTCTATTGTTCCGGACGGCGCATGACGCTGCAACGGCCGATGGAGCCGTGTCATCGCGCGCACGGGCGCGGTTGCGCCGTCTCCCATTTGTTGCGCGGATGCGGGTCGGCCAACCCGGCGGTCAATTTCGTGCGCTACCGCGCGGTGAACCGCAGCCTGCCCGGGCTTCGCTCGCTGCACGGGTTGCAGGTGATGAGCGATTCGGTCGGACGTCAACTCGAAGCCAACGGCATCGCGCCGGAAAAAATCGTGCGGCTTCCGCTCTATGCGCCGGTCTGGCCGGCGGCGGACAGCGGCCCTTCCTCCTCGCTGCGCACCATTCTCCACGTCGGGGGCTTGCTCGACCACAAGGGAGTGTGGATGGTCGTGAGGATGCTGCGCGAACTTCCGGCCGACGTTCAGTTGGTGTTGGCCGGCGGCGGGCGGGAGAAGGAAGTGCTCGAGTCCCATGTGCGCCGCCGCGGCTTGGGCAGCCGCGTTCGCATCGTGGGGGAGGCCACGCCGGAGCAGTGGTCCTTTCTTTACCGCGAATCGACTCTCGTCGTCATGCCTGTGCTCTGGAACGAGCCGCTCGGACTCGACGGCCTTGCCGCCATGGCCCATGGCAAACCCGTCGTGGCTTTCGAGACCGAGGGAATCCGTCAATGGCTGCTCCACGGCGAAACGGGTCTTTGTGTCGACTTTGGCGATCGGGCGGGTTTCCGTGCTGCGGTGCGGGAACTGATCGACGACCGGCCCAAGCTGCGCGAATTCGGCCTGAAAGCCCGCGAAGTGTGGCGCGAACGTTTCACGGCGCGGGCCTATTTGGATGCGCTGCTCGCCCATTACCAGCGCGTGGCAGGGGAGGCGTTAAAATGAAGAAGACAACCTTCTTTGTCGCCGCCGGAGTGCTTGTTGTTCTCTCGCTCTGGCTTCATCGCGAGTTCGCGCGAGGCACATTCGATCCGGTCGAGCGGCGCTTCGCCGGTTGGCTCGGCGCCAACACCGGAACGGCGGCCGCCCTGCCGCCGCTGGTCGTCGTTCTTTATGATGAAGAATCTTCCGCCTTGGCCGGGGCCGAACGCTTGGCTTTGCTCGACGGTGCTCTCTTCGCCCGCGCGGCGGCGAAGCTCGGCGCGGCGGCCGCCGGGGTGGAGGGGCTTTCCGGCAATCCTTCACGCATGCTTGAAGCGGCAGGACGCATGCTCTTGTTCGGTGGCTTCGATGTGTCGAGCCCTCCCGACATCGGGTGGACGCCCTGTGATGGATTGTTCGACCGGCGTTGGCCCGAGCTGGCCGGGTTGGTCGGTCCGTCCTCCGCCCGTTTCGGCCGCGGATTTTTTACGCCGCCCACCGGATCGGCGGGCCCGCGTCGCATTCCGTTCGTGGCGCGCAATTCCGACCGGCCCGTGCCTTCGTTTCTCGCCTTGGCCTGGGCCGCGGGGCAGGGGATGCGTCCCTCGGGGATAAAAGCCACGCCGGGTCGGGTCGAAGGGCGGGGGCGCTTCGTGCCCCTGGACAGCGAAGGCGCGGTCTCGTTTTTCGCGCAGGACGCCGCGCGCATCATGACGATGAACGAATTTCTCGTCGCGGCGGAAAAATTCGAACGCGAGGGCGGATCGTCGCCGTTCCGCGGTTGCGTCGTCGTCCTGTGCCGCGCCACGCCCGACGTCGCGCGGTTGGCGTCCGGCGGGACGGCGCTCACCCCGGCCGAGTTGTGGGCCCAATCTTGGCAGGCCTTGCGGCAGGGCAGGTTCTTCGTGGTGCCCGGATGGTGGTATCCGCTGCTCGTCGCGTTCGCCGCTTTGGCTCTGTGCGCCGGCCCCGCGCGGCGCGGTTGGGGAGCGGCGTGCGGGGCCGGGGCGGCGGCCTTTCTTGTTTACCTGCTCGCCGCGCTGGGTGCGTTTGCCACCTACGGTCTGCTCTTGCCGTTCGTTCCCTCCACGGCGACTCTGGTGGCCGGACTTTTTCTCGGACGTTTCCTCGCGCAAGGCAAAGAATCGGCGGCATCATGAAATTCACCAATCTCACGCGCGCCGAGGAAATCGGCGCCAATTGCTACCTGCTCGAGACGGGGAACACGCGCGTCCTGCTCGATTCTGGCATGCATCCGCGCGCGGCGGGGCCGCTGGCCACTCCGGATTTTTCCCTGCTCGGCGGCCGCGGATTCGACGCCATGGTGCTGACCCACGCCCACCAGGACCATGTCGGCTGTCTGCCCTTGGCGATGCGACAAGCTCCCGATGCTCCGGTTTTCATGACCGAGGCAACGGCGGCCATTTCCGACGTGATGCTGCACAATTCGGTCAATGTGATGATGCGGCAACGCGAGGAGTTGGGCTTGCCGGATTATCCGCTTTTCTCCCACCGCGAAGTGGAACGGCTGGCCGACCAGTGGCGGTTGGTCGACCTCGGCAGGCCTTTTGATCTTTCCGATGAAAGCGGCGCGGTGACCTGCGAACTTTTCGACGCGGGGCACATCCTGGGATCGACCGGCGCGCTCGTCCGCGCCGAGGGAAGGTGTATTTTTTACACTGGGGACGTCAATTTCGAGGACCAGACGCTGATGCGCGCGGCCAAATTTCCCGAGGAGAACATCGACGTGCTCATCATGGAGACGACGCGGGGGGACAGTCCGGTGCCGGAAGGGTTCACGCGCAAGTCGGAGGAAGAGCGCTTCATCGGCGCGTTGCAGGCGGCGTTGGACGAAGGTGCGCCCGTGCTTGTGCCCGTTTTTGCCTTGGGCAAAACGCAGGAACTTCTCGCCCTGCTGCACGGTGCGCGCAAAAGCGGCGCCTTGCGCGGCGGGTTCGGCCTGTATGTCGGCGGACTCGGGGCCAAGATCACGGCGACAACCGACAATCTGCGCGGACGTGCGCCACGGCGCCACGGCGATTTGAAGCTGGCCACCTGCATGCCGATGGAAGTGGTCGGGGGGCGCGACATGGCGCAGTTGCCCGTTCTTCCGCGCACGGTTTACGCCGTGTCGAGCGGCATGATGACGGAAAACACGCTTTCCAACATGCTGGCGCCCCGCATTCTGGAAGATCCGAAGGCGCACTGCATGTTCGTCGGTTATTCCGACCCGGAATCACCGGCCGGACACGTGCGCGCCTCGGCGGATGGGGGTGAAGTGGTGATCGACCGTCGCCGGCATCCGGTCAAACGCCGCTGTCGCGTGGATCAATTCACCTTGAGCGCGCATGCCACGCGTGACGGGTTGCTCGACTACGCACGCAAGGTCCAACCGGCCAAAATCGTCCTCGTGCACGGGGACCCGCCCGCGGTCGGGTGGTTCGCGCGCGAACTTCCCAAAGTCTGCCCGCGCTCCGAAGTGATCGTGCCGCCGCCGGGGCAGACGATCGAGGTGTGATTGCCGCCTGCGCGGCAATCACGAAGGATGAAACTTGAGACCTGAAGGCTGAGCAACGCAAAGAAAAGGTTCAGGAGGATGGATCGCGCCGTCCCGGCGCGGTGCCTCCCTGGAAAAATCGCGATGGGACATCGCGATCCACCCGAGAACGCTGGTTTCTGGTTACGCCGCCGCCGGCAACCGGCGGTCGAGGTCGGAAAGCAGCGCGGTGAATTCGCGCGTTTCGCGACGCCAGCGCTCGATGGCTTGGCGGGAAATCT
The DNA here is from genome assembly GCA_017853515.1 of Chthoniobacterales bacterium. GTDB lineage: Bacteria > Verrucomicrobiota > Verrucomicrobiia > Chthoniobacterales > JACTMZ01 > JACTMZ01. The sequence continues at coordinate 29,007 of JAFMJK010000001.1, forward strand.
CTACTTGCTCGGTCATGGCTTTCTCGAGCGCCTCGTAGTTGGCGGCGAGGCGCGCGCTCAGGTGGTCGAACATCTCGTGCATCTGGTGACCGAAGACGGCGGCGATGCTCTCCGGTTGCTGCAGTTGCGCTTCGGCGCGGCGGCGCGCCTCGTTCATTTCGGCGAGCAGGATTTTTCCGTCGGGCACGCGGCGCAGATCGCTGACCAGCCCCAGCTTTTCCAGCGTCCATATCGTCCACTTGGTCGGGTCGAAATTGGTTTTTTTCACCCCGTTGCGGTAGTCGTGCTGAAACTCGTGGTGGTAGTTGTGGTAGCCTTCGCCGAAGGTGAAGAGCGCCATGATCGCGCTGTCGCGGGCGCTGCAGCGGGCGGAATAAGGCTGGTTGCCCACCGTGTGGCAGAGCGAGTTGATGAAGAAGGTGCTGTGCTGGACGGCGAAAACGCGCAGGACGCCGGCAAGGAGGAATCCGCCTAGGGCGCCCGACGGTCCGTTCCAAAGGTAGCCGAGCAGCGCGGGCACGCCGAAACCGACGGCAAAGGCGAGCGGGATGCACCAGCGATGCTGCCACATGACAAGTTTGTCGCGGCGCAGATCGTTGACGTTGTCCATGGGCAACTCCGGTGAGAGTTTGAAAAGCAACCATCCGATGTGAGCCCACATAAACCCCTTGGTGATGTCGTAGGGATCATCCTCGTGATCGACGTGCTTGTGGTGCTTGCGGTGGTCGGAACACCAGTCCAGAACCGAGTTTTCGAAGGCGCAGGCGCCGAAGACCAGAGCGGTCAATTTGACGGGCGCCTTGGCTTTGAACGAGAGGTGGGAGAATAACCGGTGGTAGCCGAGAGTGATGCTCAGCCCCGTGGTGATGTAGAAGAAAAGAAACAGGCCCACCTGGAACCAGTCGAGGCCATAGTGCCAGATGTAGAGAGGGACTGCGGTGACGGCCAAGGTATTGATGACGGCGAGGAAAATGCTCGTCGTCCAGTTGACGCGCCCCCAGGGGATGCGCGTGAGCAGAGGTATTTGCATGGAGTTGGTGGAGTGAGCGGCGCCTTCGCCGGATGGGACCTGAATACTACCCGCAGACCGGCCCCGGCGCAACCCCGACCGGTCTGCCGGTTGCCTTTTGTCTCCGGGTCGTTTCAACTGAAGGGCTTCTCCATGGATCACTGGTTTTGGTTCAGCGCGTCGGATTTCGCCTTCAGCTTCCTCAGCGTGGTGCTGGAAGGCGTTCCCTTCATCCTCGTCGGCGTGCTGCTCAGCGGGTTGGTCGATGTTTTCCTCCCGCCCCGCTTGCTGGCCCGAGTGCTTCCGCGCCATCCCGCGGCAGGGATCTTGCTCGGCGGCTTGCTCGGAGCGGTTCTCCCAATGTGCGAATGCGGCATCGTGGTCGTCATTCGCCGGCTCCTGCGCAAAGGCCTGCCGCTGTCCAATGCCATGGCCTACATGCTCGCCGCGCCGGTGGTGAATCCGGTCGTGGCGCTCAGCACCTACGCCGCGTTCCGCGGTCAGGGCGCGCTGGAAATGACTTTGTGGCGCATGGGCCTTGCTTTCGGTGTGGCGGTTGTCATCGCCACCATCGTGCTTTTCCTCGGCCGCGGATTTGTCCTGCGTCCCGACCTGCAGACCGCCGATGCGCCGGACGAGGGCTCCGACCATCGCAGCCGGGCGGAGAAATGGGCTTCCGCCGTCCGGTCCGCGGTCGGCGACTTTCTCGATGTGACAGTCTACTTCCTCTTGGGCGCGGCGGTGGCGACTTTGTTCAACACGAGCGTCAACCAGCAGTTGATCATGCCTTTGGCCGAGGACCGTGCGCTTTCCGTCGCGGGCATGATGGGCCTGGCCGCGATCCTTTCGCTTTGCAGCACGTCCGATGCTTTTGTCGCGGCGACCTTCACCGCGTTTTCCTCGGCCTCCAAACTCGCGTTCCTTGTCTTCGGTCCCATGATGGACCTGAAACTTGTCTTCATCTACGGCCTCGTTTTCCGCAAGCGCTTCATTGCTTGCCTTGTCGTGCTGCTCTTCGTCCTCGTTTGGCTGGCCTGCACGCAATTGCCCATCGACAACTTCCGCGGATGAACAAGCGCACGCTCACGCTCGTCACCCTCCTGCTCTGGGGAACGCTGATGCTCGGGTTTTGGCTGAGCGGGCGCATCGTGGCTTATTTGCATCCGCAGTTTCACATGCTGGTCGCCTGCGCCGGCGCGGCGCTTCTGCTCCTCGCTCCCGCATGGTGGTGGGCCACGCGCGGGACGGCCGAGGGGTGCTCGGATTGCGGCTGCCATCACGGCCACGACGAGGAACCGCGCAGCGCGATGAGTGCGGGGGCGGTCTTTGCTTTTGCGGTCCTGCTGCTCCCGGTCAGTGCCGCGACGTTCTGGTCTCCCGGCCAGTTCGGCGAGGCGGCGGTGATCAACCGCGGCATCGTCTCGAGCATCGCGCAGTTGCCCGCAGCCGGTCCGCCGACCCCGGCCGGGTTGGACGATGCGCCGCTCCTCGGTGATGGTGAAATCATCCCCGACGTGGATGACTGGCCGGAGGGGCAGGAGGAGGGCGTGGAATTCTACACGCGCGGTCCGGACGGCGCGATCCAGTTGGAGACGATCGACCTTCTCTTCGCCGCCGAAGAACCCGGACTGCGCGACGAGTTCGACAACCAGCGCGTATCCGTCGTCGGGCAATATGTTCCGCCGCGCGACGGCGGGACGAACTTCGATCTCGTGCGCATGATGATGGTCTGTTGCGCGGCCGACGCGCGGCCGATCGGCGTCGCGGTGGAGACAGCCCACGCCCCGGATGTCCCGCGCATGGGCTGGGTCCGCGTCACCGGCACGGCGCGTTTCGTCGAAGAAGGAGGCCTGCGCCAGCCGCGTTTGACCGCGGAAAAAATCGAGGAAGTCCCAGCGCCGAGTGAAACGGTCCTTTACTAACTTCGCCCTGCTCTTCGCCTTGGCGGCTTGTGTCCGGGCCGAGGGGTCGCCCGATTGGAAACAGGCGCTGCCCGGATGGCGTTACGAATTCCCGCGCGACCATCACGCGCACCCGGATTTCAAAACCGAATGGTGGTATTTCACCGGCAATCTCGAGGCGGAGGACGGACGCCGTTTCGGTTTCCAGCTCACCTTTTTCCGTCAGGGCGTGCGGCGCGGCGCGGCGGACAGCCGCTTTGCCGTGGATGACATCAAGCTGGCCCACTTCGCGGTGACCGATATCGGTGCGCGGCGTTTTCATCATGCCCAGAAAGTTTCCCGCGGCGCGTTCGGCGAAGCCGGCTTTGCCGATGGCGACCGCATCGCCTGGATCGGGGATTGGGAACTTGTGTCGACCGGCGAGGGAAAGTTCCGCTTGGCGGCGCGCGACAAGGATTTTGCCCTGTCGCTTGATCTCGCCGCGGGCAAACCGCCGGTCTTCCACGGCGAGAACGGCGTGAGTCAAAAATCGGCCGGCGAGGGGAGAGCTTCGCATTATTACTCGTTCACCCGACTCCAGGCGTCGGGAACCCTCGAACTCGAAGGCAAACCGATCGCCGTGCGCGGCCTTGCCTGGTTCGACCAGGAGTGGGCGACCAACCAGCTGACCGAGAACCAAACCGGATGGGATTGGTTCAGCATGCAGTTCGACGATGGAAGCGAACTGATGCTTTTCCAAATCCGGCTCAAGGATGGCGGACGCGATCCGTTCTCCCACGGCACGTGGATCGCCGCCGATGGCAAGGCTGTGCCGATCAAGCACGCCGACTTCGAACTGCAACCGGGACGCACTTGGCGCAGCGGCGAGACGCGCGGCGAATATCCCGTCGAATGGTCGGTGCGCATTCCCAAACTCGCCCTGGAAGTCGCGGTCGAGGCGGCCCTCGACGGACAGGAACTCGTCCTTCGTCCCATTTCTTACTGGGAAGGAAGTGTCGTCGCGCGCGGTCGGCGTGGTGACGCGGCCGTCACGGGACGCGGCTATCTCGAGATGACCGGATATGCGGGCGGTTTGGTTGGACTGCAAGCGCCCGGGCAACGCTGATCCCAGCAGTGGAAAAAATTCAAAAAGAGCACCGACGGCGAGGACGCCGCCGCTACAATGTCATGTGGAGGTATAGCGTCGGTGTTCCCGCCGTTGCTTCCTTTTTATCTTTGGTGCGCAAACGCGCTCGGCAAAGAGTGATACGAATCGCGAAAAGTTTTTTGACGATTGGAAAGGTGGATCGCGCCGTCCCGGCGCGATATCCGAGTCAGGCCATCGCGATGGGGACATCGCGATCCACCTCGCTCAAAGTCTTGAACCTTCCGGAACTTCACATTTAGCGGGGGCGCGGTTGGAGTTCGCCTTGGATGGTGTATTGCGGCAGCGGTTGCGATGTCCACACGCGACCCGACGCGCGGCGCTCCGCGGGCGAGGCAAACTCCAGCAACTCGAGTCGCAGCCGGAACAGTCGCGGCGTCAGATCGGCAGCGCCGCCGGGCGAAAGCAATCCTTTCACCTCGGGAGAACCTTCCTGCAGACGCGCGAGCAGCGGCATCATCCAAGCCGGGGGTTGTCCGCGTTCGCGATATTCCAGCGCCGCGAACCACATCTGCCAGTCGAGCCGCGGCATGTGCGGCATGAAGAAGGGCAAAGTGCTGTCCGCCGCATCCATTTTGTAGGGAAAGCGGTAGGCTGCCCAGTTGACGCCGTCCGCGCTCGCCTCGACGGTGATTTCGGGACGCTCGACGGTCATGACGCTGAACAATCCGTAGGAATTGGTGCTGCGGAAGGGCGCGACGGGGCCAAGCACGGGGCCGATCCAGGCGGGCGGACAAAGTCGCAACACCATGAGCAGCGTGATCGCGGTCGGCACGAGGATTGCCGCGGCCAGCCACGGGACGAGAACGCGCTGCAGCTTCGGCAGCGAACGTGTTTTTCCGGACGCGAAAAAATTTCGCACGCGCGCCGGCCATGATTGGTCGTCGACCAGCGCGAGGCAGAGTGCGAGGGTGAGGAGGTTGAAAAATCCGTAGTGCCCCGTGGCCATGATCAACACCATGAGCAGGGTGAATCCCCAAAACGCGACCATGCGCAGGCGTCGCGGAGCGAAAATGAAAAACGGCAGCACGAGCTCGATAAAGAACGTGCCGTAAAGCGAGAGGCGCTGGAACCACGCGGGGAGTTGCCCGGCCCACCAGCTGGCCCACACCGGAATCGGCTGGGTGAAATAGTGATAGTCCAGCGCGGTGCCCTCGAGCCACGCGTTCATCCCGTCCGCGTTGTAGCCGTAAAATTTGACCACGCCCGATTCGAACATGAGGCGGAAGAGCAGCCACCAGACAAGGAGGCGTCCCCAGCGCGAAGGTTCGCTCGATCCGCGGGCGAGATGGCGACGCCACGGAACATAGATGGCCGCGAGCAATGCGGCCTCCAGGAGCAGCGCGTCCCATTGGAAGTTGAGAAACACCGGCACCGTCGCGGCGAAGGACAAATAGCAAGCCCATGCGACCAGCGCGGACAGGGCGGGAACGAGCCCGAGCGCGAGGAGCAGCGAAGCCGCCGTGCCCACGGCCAACCAAGCGTGCAGGTGGGCGTCCGATGCGCCCCACCACAAAAAGGACGGCATGTTAAGCCAGGCCTGCGCCATCCCGCCGTTGTTGCGGAAATGGTTTTCCGCCGCGGCGAGTTGTTCGCCCACGGGGAGGATGCCGCGGGAGCCGGCCAATCCGTCGATCTGCACCCAGAGCGAAACGAAAGCGCTGAGAAAAACAAGGCCGATGGCGCGCGGGAAGATCCAGCCCGAGACTTGGTATGACGACGCGATGGCTCCCGGACCCCAGAGCAGCTTGGTCAGCGCGGTGAAAAACGGCCGGTGTTCCGCGACAAAACGGTAGGACGCTTCGCTGACTAAGCGGAAGGGCGGAATTGCCCGGTGCAGAGCGAGAAAGAAACGCGCCCGCAGACTGTGCGGCGCGAGCGCGGCCAGCGCAGCTTCGGCGCCGGTGAGCAACGAGCCGTCGGCCTGCGCCAGAACGATGCGCTCCGGCGGCAATCCGCCCGCCGCCTCGACGACGCGGGCGGGCGCGTTTTGCACCACTTCGTAGTCCGTGCTTTCGCCGGTCGCCTGCCGCCAGCGGTCCGCCCAGCGCCGGCAGAAGTCGCAGTCCCGGTCCCAATAAAGGACCGGTTTCGGCGGGGGTGCGGCGCTCGGGTCCATGCTGGCAATCAGCCTGCAACGGTGTATGTTCGCTGTCCAGTTGTCCCCGGGCCGGCCGGCGCATCACGGGTGCCGGCCTTTTTGGCCTGCGGGACAGACGACGAGGCCTCATGGCACGCAACAGATACTCCTGGGAGGAAAAGCCATCCCGCCGCCGCAAAAGCTCCTGGTGGCGGTGGCTCGTCCTTTTCCCCGTTCTCGCGGTCCTCGCGGCCGGCGCGATCGGTGCCATCGTCTTCTTTCTCGTCCGTGCCGAGTTCCTGCAGCTTGCCGCGCAGTTCGATCTCGAGCGACTCGAGAAAATGGAAGCGGCCTCGACCATCTACGACCGCAAGGGCGGCGTGGTGGGCAAGATTTTCATCCAGAACCGCGAGCCGGTCCCTTATGACAAACTTCCCGAACTTCTCGTCCAGGCCGTCGTCGCCACGGAGGACCAGAAGTTCTGGAGCCATGACGGCGTGGATTACCAGGGCATGGCGCGCGCCGCGCTGGCCAACTGGTCGGCGGGCCGCATCCGTCAGGGCGCGAGCACGGTGACGCAGCAGTTGGCCCGCAACTCGTTCGACCTGAAAGAGCGCACCTATCGCCGCAAGCTGCTCGAGATCGCTTTGGCCCACCGCATCGAGGAGCGGTTTCCCAAGGAGAAGATCATGGAATTGTATCTGAACCGCGTTTACTTCGGCGGCGGACTCTACGGCGCCGAAGCCGCGGCGCGCGGTTATTTCGGTATTCCCGCCTCCGCGCTATCCGCCGGGCAGGCGGCCACGCTGGCCGGGTTGCTCAAGAGCCCGAACAGCCTCTCGCCTTGGACCAACAAAAAGGGGGCCGAGGAAAGCCGCAACTACGTCCTCGGCCAGATGCGTTCCCTCGGCTTCATCTCCAGAGCGGCCTACGACGAAGCCGTGGAGTCGCCTCTCATCGTCCGCCAGCGCATGGCGCCGAAAAAGCTGTCTTACGCCATCGAATACATCCGCCAGCATGCGGTGAACTCGCTCGGTTTCGACCGCGCCATGAACGGCGGGTTCCGCATCTACACCACGCTGGATCCGGCCATGCAGTTCGAGGCGGAGAAGGCCCTCCGCCGCAAACTCGACGAGATCGAGAAGCGCCCCGGTTACGCCAACCAGACGTTCGCCGAATTCCAAGCGCGCTACGAAGCCAACCCGCCCAAGCCCGGCGAATCCAACACGCAACAGCCCGATTATCTGCAGGGCGCGGTGCTCGCGGTGGAGAACAAAACCGGCGGAATCCTCGCCATGGTGGGCGGACGCGATTTCCTGCACAGCGAATACAACCGCAGCGTGCAGGGCGAGCGCCCGCTCGGCACGGCCTTCGCCCCGATACTTTTCGCGGCGGCTTTCGAGAAAGGCCTCTATCCCGGCACTGTGGTGCAGGACTGGGCGCTGGACAACCGACTCGTCGCCTTCGGCGGCGAAGCCGGTATTCTCGGCGAGTGGGGCGTCGAGCGCGCCGACAACGAATACGAAGGCGAGATCACCGCGCGCGAGGCTTTGGTCCGCGGCAAAAATGGCGCGGTGGTCCGCGTCGGTTTCCAGACCGGTCTCGATGCGGTGGGCAAGCTGGCCGGCGAAGCCGGCATCAAATCGACCTTGCGCCCCTACGCCAACACCTACCTCGGTTCGAGCGAACTCTCGTTGGAGGAAACGGTCCTCGCTTACACCACGTTCCCCGGCGGCGGCACGCGCCCGTTGCAGACCCACATCATCAGCCGCATCGAGGGTCCCGATGGCGAAATCGTTTTCGAGCACGTGCCGGAGCGCAAAAAAGTCATTGCGGACAGCTCCGCATGGCAGGTGCACAGCCTGCTCGGCGATGTCCTCACCCGCGGCACGGGCAGCGCGGCCATGGCCGATTACGGGCTGGCCGTCGCCGGCGCGGCGGGAAAGACGGGCACGGCTTACAATTTCACCGATACGTGGTTCATCGGATACACCGAGGCCGTGACCTGCGGCGTGTGGGTCGGTTTCGACCGGCCGCGCCAGATTTTCCGCGGCGCTTTCGCCAAGGACCTGGCCCTGCCGGTCTGGGTCGATGTGATGAATGCCTCGCGCACCGATTTTCCCTCCGAGCCGATGAAAGCGCCGGTCAGCGTGGAGAAAATGAAGGTCTGCCGCGTCTCCGGCCAGTTGGCCACCGACAAGTGTCTCGAGACAACGCGTGTGCCCGGCGGACAGGACATCACCGAGTCGACCGCCTACGAGGAATACGTGAAAGTCGGCGCGGGGCCGTCCGTCGAGTGCCCGATCCACTCGAGCGGAGTGAAAAATTACCTCAAGGAATTCGCCGAGGAAGAATGGCCGCGGCCCGAGATGGCGATCGACCTGACGAAGATCCGGCCGGTCGATATTTCCTCGGCTGCGGTGGTCGGTGCGGCCGATCCATACAACGCGGTTTCGCCCGCCGCCATGGACGGCGACGGCGCGATTCCTGTCGCGCGCGCCGAAGCCGTGGTGCCCGGCACGTCGGCGCCCGCCGATGCCACGGCCTCCGGTGATCCGGCCAAGCCCGCGCTCTCCGAGGTGCGCGCCGCCGAGCCGGTGGGGGTCAAAGAATCGATCGAATCCGATTTCCCAGGCGTGGCCTTGCCCGAGCCGCAGCCCATCCGGTTCTAGAGCGGTTTTTGGAAAAATCGCAGCCGCTGGTCTGAGCCGTATCCATGCATTTGAACCACGGATGACGCGGATTTCACGGATGGATCAAAGAAGGAATATTCCCGAAGCAAGTCCGTCCGCGTGTTTTGATCGCGATCGTTATGACATCAAGTCCCAAAATGTTTCAGACTTCGTTGCCTGGGGTAGGGACGAGCGGACCTCCGGCTCGTAGAGCTCGCTCGTCCGCCTTCTTTCCGACGGACACGCGGGCCGCGTGTCCCTACCCTCGGAAGCTTGTCCGATCGTCCGGATCATTTTCGGGCTTGGTGTTCGCCCTGGCCTTGCCCGCGCGTTTTGATCGCGGAGGGCATGCCAATCGTCCGAAAACTTCTTGTTGGTATTACAAATGCGCGCGGAGGATTCGTCCGAATTCCTTGATGCCTTCCGGGTTCTCGTGCGCTCCGTGGCCGGAGGGGACGATTTTTTCCGAGACGGCATCCTTCATGTGCGAGCTCCAGTAAGGCACCACGCCATCGGAGCTGTTCGGCGCGTCGCCTCTGCCGCGGTCGCCGATAACCGAGTGGTAGGGCACGCCGGGGCGCATGGGGAGATTGAGGATGGCTTTGAGCAGCGGTGAGTTGGCGCGCAGGAAGACGATGCTGTTGGCCGGGGCGACGAAGAGATCGCGGTATTCCTCGCGAACGGCGCTGCGCAGCCGGTTCATGTCGGTCTGCATCCACCCGAAAGGAAGTTTGATCAGTCGCGCGAAAAATTCGGCGAACGGATTCACGGCCAGCTCGCTCCCGCGGTGCGGCGTGGCGAAGAAAACGACGCGCGCGATTTCCGGGCGCGGTTGGAATTCGACGATGTGCGTGATGCGCTCCTTCATCTGGGGGGAGAGGTCGAGTTCCTGCGGCGGCGTGTCCATGAATTGCTTCCACAGTTTTCTTCCGCCGGCGCGGACCTGCAGGCTGGAGATGAGGCCGCCCATGCTGTGCCCGGCCAGAACCATGCGGCCGAAGTCGCCGTTGCTGCGCTGCGGGTCGAGCGTCCGGCGGTAGCGGTCGAGTTCGCCGCGCAGCTTGGCGGCCGAGGCCCAGACGGGCAGCCCGGTCGGATAGAGGAAAAACCAGAACTGGTAGCGCTCGCGGATCTGCTCGTCGGCCAGCAATTCGTTCACCGCGGGCACCCAGGTTTCCGGGCGCGACATCAGGCCGTGCACGAAAACGACGGGGATTTTGTCGGGATCGTAGCGCTGGAATTGATAGAGACCGGCGTGATCCATGTTCCGGTCCGTGCGGATGAGCGCGCGGATATCCATGTTCCGGTTGCGTCCCTGCGAGAGCATATAGGCGAGGGGCGCGGAAAAATCCGCGGCCAGATGCACGCTCCGGCCGCCGATGGTCACGTCGTCGTCGACGCGTGTGCGGTAGAAAATGATCTGCGGAGATTTGCCGTCCTCGGTGACCAGCGCGGTGACCGGTTCGCACAGGCCGGCGAGGGGAGGAACGCCGGGTTGGCCGCGCAGGACGGGAGACTTGGGTTCGAAGTGCGCCACATAGGGAACGCCGGCGCCTGCTTGTGTCGAGCGCGCGCGCAGTCTTTTGATCTGCACCGCATCCGCCGCGATGAGTTCGTCCGCCGTGCGCGGATCCATCGTGCGTTTGGTGTCGCCGGAAGCGGTGATGGTTTTCCCGTCCGGCAAGGCGAGCGGGGCGAATTGTTGTGCGGCCATCATGGCGACCAACGCGCGCGTCGCCAGGCCGTTGATCTGATGGCCTGGTGTGCCCGGTTTGGCCGATGCGGTCATCTGCGCCGCTTCGAGCAAGGCGGCAGCGCGCTCGGGTGCCGCCAGATTTTTTTGCCCGGCCTTGGCCAGCAGTGCGGCGGCCGGCGAATCGCCGTTCGATCTAGCCACGTGAAGCGCGTCGCTGCGCAAAGTAGCTGCATTTTCTTTCTTCACCTTCACCCCCACGACCGCGCACCCGGTGGCAAGAAACGGCAGGAGAAGAAGGGCGAGGTGGCGCGGGGTTGTCATCGTGGCGGGGAATGAAGCAGTCCGCTCGAACTGTGCCCAGAGATTTCTTCGGGTTTCAGCGCGCTTCGCCTTCCGTGGTCAGGAGTTCGATGACCGGCGAGGGATCCGTGATGCCGTGGGGAAAATGCCTGCCCCCT
>JAFMJK010000253.1 GCA_017853515.1 Chthoniobacterales bacterium
GAGCCGGCCGTCCCCGTCCGCCGCGACTCACGGCTTTTGCACCCAAGCCCAGCTCCCGCCGTCCCCGACTTTCTCGATCCATTCGCCGCTGAAGGAGCGATTGCGCCACAGCTCGCCCTGCTGTTTCTGCATCTCCTCGAGGCTCAGGCTGCGCTCGGTGGCCAGCTGGCGCATCATGACCAAGCGGTCGGCATTTTCCTCCGCCACGGTCTTGGCCACGAATTTGCCGTAGGAGCCCTCCGGTTGCTCGAGCACGACGAGCAATCCGTCGCGCCCCTCGCCGACCAGCCTGGAATTTTTGAATGTCTGGATGTCGCCCATGCGGGCCCTGCGGCGCGCATCGGCGGCCGGAACACCGCCGCCGGGTGTGCCCTGCACTCTTGCCGTGGCCGAACTTCCGCCGCCACGCTCGTAGATGTCCACCCGCATATTGACGTCAACCACGATCGGTTCGGGCGTGGAAAGGTTGACATCCAGCGGCCGGCAGCCGGCGACGAGCAGAACAAAGGCGGAAAAAAATGCGGAATTTTTCATGGCGTCCCCCCGAGTCGCGACCAAACGCCGCCGGGGCCGTCGCCATGCAACACGACCTCGAAGTTTCTGGAACCGCCGGGACCTTTCATTTTTACGTCGAGCAGACCCTCGTCTCTGGTGAACCAGAAATCCGCCCCCGCTTGCGTGTAATCGAAGTCGCGCAGGGTCTCAAGGCTGACGCGCGTCGATTCACGTTTTATCGCTGTCCATTCCTTCGGGATGGCGTCGAGCAGGTCGTTGAGTTTGTTCACCACCATCCGCCCGCCTCCCGAAGTCCTCACGTTTCCGACCACCCGTTCGATCAAGGGGCCGCATCCGTTGACTTCAACCTTCGTGTCGGCGGTTCCGCTCATGACAAAGTGCTGCGGGGCCGCCGCCTGGGTCAGCGCATCGATATCCAGATCATCGCCGGTGATCCAGCCGGTCCACGGCGCTTCGGGCTGCAGGAAAAAACTGAAACCGCCGTTCACGTAGCCGCCGTAAGCCGTGCCGCCGAACAGGCCGCTGATTCCCCGGAGATCGAATGTCACCGAGACCCAGAGGTCCCGCGCGGTGAAATTGCGCCAGCGCGCGCGGTCGAAGCGGACGACATTGACCAGGTTGTTCGATTGCTCCTTCGGCGGGAAATTGAGCCGCACATCGCCGCGCACATTACGGAAAGCGAGATCGTAGCCCGGAAATTTGTAGTCGTCCGGGGGAATGGTCATGAGAAGCGACGCATTCAAGCCGGCGAGGGACGAGAGCGAGACATTGCGGGCCGTCGTTTGGAAAGCGAGCGGAAGTCCGACTTGTTTGCGTCCGCCCACCGCAATGACCAGCTTGCCGAAGTTGACCTTGAGCAAATCCACGCGCCAGCCCTCCGTTGCCTCGACCGGTTCCGGCGGCCGTTGTTCGTCGTCGGCACCGGCCATGTATTCGAAGAGCGCTTCGCCGAGGTAAATGGTCGGACTGAGCAGGACGAGTTCGTCGATTTTGCGCCCGGCCAAACCGGCCAGCGAGAATTTCGCGAAGATCGTGCGGATGGAGACGGCACGCTGCAGCGGATCGTAGGGCGAAAGAATTTCGATATCGGCGAATTCGACCTGGTGGATCTTTTCCGCCAGCTCCTCCGCGGCCTGGCCCAGCGCCACGTTGCGAAGCGCCGTGTTGACCCGCAGCGAAATCTCGGGGAGGCGGCCCGCCGTTTCGCCGGTGTGCACCTGCAGGTCGACAAGGTCCAAGCTCTGCAAAACGAACGCTCCGCCTGCCGCGGCAGTCGCAGAGGATGCGGGAGTTGTCGGCGCGCCTGTCACGAGGGATTGCAATCCCTCGCCGGCCAGCAACCATCCGCGATCGACGCGCAGGCCGGCCAGACGACGACCAACCAACCCCGCGATGCTGGCGCGGGCCTCGGCCTGTCCCGCGCCGAAGAGAGGAACGGGTGTTCCTGTTCCGTGGACAGCCAGGTAGATACCGCTGAGGCCGAGCGTGTGCTCCTGATCCGGCGCGGCCGGCCCGACACGATGCAACAGCGCGTCAATGTTGACCGAGATGTCGAGTGCCGGTTCGCCGAATTGCTGCAACCAGACGTGCCCCCCCTGTATGGACACCTCGGCGATTTCCCAAGGTGGCAGTGCCGAAGTTCCGCGGTTCGCGGAGAAATGGTCGAGCACGGCTTTTTCCAGCGACAACGCGGGACGCACCAACGTCAACGAACCCAAACGGCCGCGGCGCCATTCGCGCCCGAGACCCAAGAGCACCTCCTCGGCCCGGAAAAAAGGTTCCGCGCGGCCGCGCAACCGCAACTCGACATTCCTCAATCTCAATTCGCCGCCACGCAGGGTCGTGGAGGAAACTCGGAGTTGCATGTCCGGATCCGCGGTCCGCACGGCAAATCGCAACAGGGCCGACGGACCGATGCGCCATCCGAAGGTCGCCAGCGCCGCCGCAATGACAAAGAGCGTGGCGAAGGTCAGGAGCCACGGGCGACGACGAGCGGCGGGCTTCTCCGGGGGCGGGGTTAGGTCAGACATGGGCCCATGCGCGACAGGCGATCAGCCACCGCGGCGCGCAGACGGTCAACGATGCGCAAGGTAAAATCCTCCACCCAAAGCGCGAAGGCAAATTTCTCGCCGTTGCCCCAGTCGAGGCGGAGATCGCACCCGCC
>JAFMJK010000050.1 GCA_017853515.1 Chthoniobacterales bacterium
ACGCTTTGCGGGTCTCGAGGAACTCCTGGAGCTTGGCCTGGTAGTCCTTGATCTTGTCGACGTCGATTTTGTCCATGCAGCCCTGCTGCATGGCGTAGAGGATGGCGGCTTGGATTTCGACGGGCAGCGGCTGGTATTGCTGCTGCTTGAAGAGCTCGACGATGCGGCGTCCGCGCTCGAGGAGCGCTTTGGTTTTGTCGTCGAGGTCGGAGCCGAACTGCGCGAAGGCGGCCATTTCGCGGAACTGGGCGAGCTCGCCCTTGATCTTGCCGGCGACCTGCTTGATCGCCTTGATCTGCGCGGCCGAACCGACACGACTGACGGAGAGACCCACGTTGATGGCGGGACGGATGCCTTGATAGAAAAGGTCGCCTTCGAGGTAGATCTGTCCGTCGGTGATGGAAATGACGTTGGTCGGGATGTAAGCCGAGACGTCGCCGGCCTGCGTCTCGATGATGGGCAACGCGGTGAGCGATCCCCCGCCCGCTTCCTCGCTGAGACGCGCGCTGCGCTCGAGCAGGCGCGAGTGGAGATAAAAGACGTCGCCGGGATAGGCCTCGCGGCCGGACGGGCGCTTGAGGAGCAGCGAAATCTGGCGGTAGGCCACGGCCTGCTTCGACAAATCGTCGAACACAATGAGCGCATCCATGCCGTTGTCCATGAACCACTCGCCGATGGCCGCACCGGCGAACGGCGCGAGATATTGGCTCGCCGCATCGTCCGAGGCCGAAGCGACGACGACGATGGTGTAGGGCATGGCGCCTTCTTTTTCCAAAGTCGAGATGACGCGCGCCACGTTGGCGTTCTTTTGTCCGACCGCCACGTAGATGGAATAAAGCGGACGGAAATCTTTGTCGCCCGAGGCTTCGCCCTGCTTGTTGAGGCGTCCCTGGCTGATGATCGAGTCGATGGCCACGGTGGTTTTGCCGGTGGCGCGGTCGCCGATGATGAGCTCGCGCTGTCCGCGGCCGATCGGGATCATCGCGTCGACCGCCATGATGCCGGTCTGGACGGGCTGGGTCACGGGGCGGCGCTTGATGATGCCGGGGGCGATTTTTTCCAGCGGATAGTAGGCGGAGGCTTGGATCGGGCCCTTGCCGTCGATCGGCTCGCCCAGCGTGTTGACCACGCGGCCGAGGAGACCTTTGCCCACCGGGAGGGAGAGAAGCTTGCCGGTCGTTTTGACCTCGTCGCCTTCCTTGATGTTGCCGTAGTTGCCGAGGAGGACGACGCCGACTTCGTTTTCCTCGAGGTTGAGGGCGAGGCCGAAGACGCCGCCGGGGAATTCGACCATTTCGTTGAGCATGACATTGCTCAACCCCTCGACGCGGGCGATGCCGTCGCCGACTTCGCGGACCGTGCCGGTGTTGGTGCGGGCGGCGCCGGACTGCAGGCCTTTTATTTTCGATTCGATTTCTTGGACAAGTGTGCTCATGGGCTTGGTTTTCTAAAATTCGGTTCAGACGGGAAGTGCTTCGAGGCGCGCGCGGACGCTGCCGTCCCACACGTCGCTGCCGACGCGGACGCGCAGGCCGCCGATCAATTCGGGGCGGACCACGGTGTCGAAAGTGAGATCGTCGCCGTGGGTGCGGGCGATGTCGGCGCGGAGTTGGTTCATTTCGGATTCGGCGAGCGGGGCCGCGCTCTCGATGACCGCGTGGCGGCGTTCGAGTTCGAGGCGCACGAGGCGCGAGAAGGACTGCAATACCGCGAGGTAACCGCGCGGTTTTTCCGAGGCGAGCGTGTCGGTCACGGCGCGGACGCGCGAGGCGTCGAGCTTGCCGTCGGCCATGCAGCTGCGGAAAAGCGAGCGGGCGGATTTGCGGGCTTCGCGCGGTGAAGTCATGCCGCGATCTCCTTGATCGTTTCGTCGTTGAGACGTTTCTGGTCGTCGGCGGTGAGGACTTTGCCGGTGACTTTCGCGGTGGTGGCGGCGACGAGGCCGACCATGGCCGTTTTGACCTCGGCTTCCATCTTGCGGCGGTCCTGCTCGATCGATTCGTGCGCCTTGCGGATGACGCCCTCGGCCTCGGCAATGGCCTCCTGCACGCGCTTCTCGCGCACGGCTTCGGCGCTGGCGCGGGCTTCGTCGATGAGCGCTTTGGCTTCGACTTCGGCCTTGGCGAGGACTTCGCGGTAGCGTTTCTCGGCCTCGGCGAGCTGTTGTTTGACTTTCTCGGCGTTCTCCTGCGCCTCGGCAATGCGGCGACGGCGCTCGGCGAGGACATTCACGATGGGGCCGAAGGCGAATTTGTTGAGCACCCAGTAGACGAAAATGAAAAGAATGCACTGGGCGATGAACTTCGGCCACGTGACGCCGAAGGTGCTCAACAGATCTGTGATAACGTTCATGTTTTCGGAAAAGGGAGGCCGCGGCCGCCGGAGCGACCGCGACCGGTGAGGCTTACTGGCCCGCGAAGGCGCGGATCAGGGCGTAAATGGCGATAGCTTCCGCCAACGCCATGCCGATGATGCCGAGGGTCATCACTTTGCCGAAAGCGCCGGGATTGCGTCCGACGGCTTCGACGGCCTTGGCTCCGACCAGACCGATGCCGATGCCGGCGCCGGCCCCGGCCATGCCGAGGGTGAAACTACCCGTGATGCCGCCGGCGGCTGCCGCGGCTTCTGCGAGGATTGGGATGATCATGGTTGTGTGTGTTTTGTTTTGTTGGTTCCGCGCCGCCCACGCTCCAGGCATGGTCCCGGCGGGAAATTGGTCATGCGGCGTGCGGCGCACCGTGCGCTTCGCCATGGTGCTCGTCGCCGTGCTCATCCTCGTCGTGCGAGGTGGAGAGGGTCACGTAGACCGCGCAGAGCAGGGTGAAGACCATGGCCTGCAGCAGTCCGACGAGGAGTTCCAGAAAATAGAAAGGAATCGGGATGATCACGCTCATGATGTAGGCGACGAAGGGAGGCGCCCCGAGCGTTTTGCCCAGCGTGAGCATGGTGGTGAGGAGCGTTTCGCCGGCGAAGACGTTGCCGAAAAGTCGCAGCGAGAGGGAGACCGGACGGAAGGCGATGGAAACGACTTCGATCAGGCCGACCATGAAAAAGATGGGAGCGAGCGCGATGGCCATGACGCCCTTGAGTCCGCCTTTCACGCCGAACATGTGCTTGAGGAATCCGCCCACGCCCATTTCCTGGATCGACCAGAAAAGCCAGAGCGCCATGAAGACGGCGGCCATGGCCAGGGTCATGTTGAGGTCGGCGGTGGTCGGACGGAGCAGCGGCACTTCGACGCTGGAAAGCGTGAGGAACCCGGTCTTTTCGCCGAAACCGATCGAGCCGACACCGGGCAGCAGCCCGAACCAGTTTGCGGTGAGGATAAAAAGGAAGAGCGTGGCGAGGAGGGAAAAGATTTTCGAAACCATCTTCGGGCCGACGATTTCCTCGAGCGTGTCATAGAGCATTTCGACGATCGCCTCGAAGGCGTTTTGTGGACCGTCCGGAACGAGCTTCACGTCGCGGGTCGCGCGGCGGGCGAAGAAGAGGACGACGGCGACGACGATGAGGCAGACAAAAGCCGAGTTGGTCAGCCATTCCACTCCGCGCAGCACCTCGAGGGGCAATTTTTCCGCGTTGAGCGGAATGCTGGCGGCAAGTGGTGAATAAAAGCTCATGGACGATAAAAATGCCGCAAGCGCGAACTCGCGGCAGAACGCTTCTTATAAGCCTGTCTAATACTCGGACTCAAGCGCGAATTGAGCAGAGAAAGAGCACAAAAATGGCCACTTCCCCGTGGTAGGGCCCGCTGGCCCAGCGGGCCGCTTGCTTTGGTTCAACTCAATGCAGCGGTCCGCTGGGCCAGCGGACCCTACCGATGAGAAAGGTGGCGCTGTGAACCGAAAAATCGACTCACCCCAAGCCCCACCAGAAGGATAACCAGTGTCCCCACCACCACGGTCATGAAAGTGTGGAAGGGGCTTTGCAGATGCTCCGGCCAAGCGGCGGCGCCGGGTGTCAGCGTCATCCAAAGAATGACCAGCACGCCTACCACCACAGCCGTCACCGCCGCCGGGTTGCCGGCCCGCTTGGAAATGAGGCCAAGGAGGAAGAGTCCGAGCATGCCGCCGGCAAAAATGCCGGACATGGTCCACCAGGCATCGAGCGCGGCTTTCACCCCGATCATGGCCAAGGCCACGCCCGTTCCGAGAATACCCCAAACGAGGGACGAAAGGTGCAGCACACGCATCGCCTCGCGCCCGGTGGCCTGCGGACGGAAAAAACGCTGATACCAATCGGTGAGCAGCAGGGTGGCGGACGAATTCAAGCTCGTGGAGATCGTGCTCATCGCCGCGGAGAAAATGGCGGCGAGCAGGAGTCCTTTCGCGCCGGGCGGCAACTCGGTGAGGATGAAGTAGGGCAGGATGCGGTCGGCATTCCCCTCGCCTTGCAGATTCGACGGCAGCAAGTCCGGTTGCGTGCTGTAGAAAACGAAAAGCCCCGTGCCGATGAGGAAAAAGACGGCCGAGACCGGAAGGTAAAGCAGGCCGCCGACCCACAAACTGCGCCGGGCCGCAGTCTCCGAGCGCGCCGCCACGTAGCGCTGCACGTAGTTTTGATCGATGCCGAAATTTTGCAGGTTGATGACCAGTCCGTAGGCCAGCACGACCCAGAAGGTCGATTCGCCGAGCGACGGACCGAAACTGCCGAGGGAAAATTTGTCGTGGGCTATGGCATAGTCCCACCCCGCGGACATCCCACCGGGCAAGTCGGCGACAAGCAGGAAGAGACAGAGCAGAGCGCCGGCCATGAGAATGATGGCCTGCACCGCGTCGCTCCACATCACGGCGACGATGCCGCCGAGCATGGTGTAAATGATGACGGACACTCCCGTCAGAATAATAACCCAGTGCATTTCCCATCCGAGGAGCAGGTGGAGAGGCAGCGCCATGAGGAACATGACCGATCCCATGCGCGCGAGTTGCGTGAGCAGATAACACACGCCGGCGTAGACGCGCGCCCACGGACCGAAACGCGCTTCGAGATGGCTGTAGGCCGAGACCTCGCCGGTCGCGCGGTAATACGGCACGAACCAACGCGCCGCGACCCAAACCGCGAGCGGAAGCGACAGACTGAAAACAAATGCATTCCAATTTCCGGCGAAGGCGCGCCCGGGCAGCGCGAGAAAGCTGATGCTGCTCACATACGTGGCAAGGATAGACAAAGCCACGACCCACCCCGGCGCCACGCCGTCCGCTTTGGTGAATCCATCCGCGGTGGAACTCTGCCCCGAGCGGTAGAAATACAAACCCACTCCGAGCATCGCGGCGAAATAAAGGCCGAGCACCACCCAGTCGACGAGGGGCAGCGAGATCATTCGGTTCCCTCAACCCTCATTCCTCAACCCTCAACTTTCCTAATACAGCTCCACCGGGGAGTGGCTGCCGGCGTCGGTGCTGCGCTGGTGGGCACGCTCCTCGCCGAGCACGGCGACGCGCAGATCCCAGATGTCGCGGTTGATCGCGTCGAACTCCGCGCGGGAGAAAGCGGTGGCCGGCTGCATTTTCTTTTTGAAGTCGGCCACGCGATTCAGCGCGGCCTCGAGCAAAGCGGGCGGCTGCGTTTCGAGCGTGGTGCGCGCCTGGTCGAGCATGCGCACGCGATGGCAGATCATGAGGAGGTCGTTGCCCGCGGCGAGACCGAGCCCGAGCATTTCGTCGAAGGTCGCCGTGTTGAGGATCGCACCCATGTCGAGGTCGTCGGTCATGACCAATCCGCCGAAGCCCATGTCCTCGCGGAGCAATCCGTTGATCATGGCGGGCGAGAGCGAGGCCGGGACCACGTCCGATTCCAGCGATTTGTAATGGATGTGCCCGATCATCATGCTGTCGACCAGCGGCGCGAAATGACGGAAGACGGCCAGCTCGTGCGCTTCCATCAGCTCGCGCGAACGATCAATGACCGGAAACCCGTAGTGCGGATCCTCCCCCGCCATCGAGTAGCCGGGGAAATGTTTGCCGCAGCTGAGAATGCCGCCGCCGCGCAGCGCGCTGTTGAATTCTTCCGCATTGGCGATCACCTCAGCCACATCGCGTCCGTAGCAGCGGCCGCGCAGGGAATTGTCCGCCTCGTCGTCGAAGGAAATGTCGAGCACCGGGCAGAGATCGAGATTGAAGCCGAAGAGCCGGAGAATTTTCGCGGTGATTTCCCCATGGCGGCGGATCAACGCGCGGTCGCCCTTGTCGCGCAACTGCTGCGCATTGGGCGGTTCCTCGCCGATGAGGCGCAGACGCGAGACGCGCCCGCCTTCCTGGTCGATGGTGATGACCGGTTCGACCTTGGAGATATCGCGCAGATCGTCGATCAGCTTACGCAGTTGTTCCGGCTCTTTGATATTGCGTCCGAAGAGGATGAACCCGCCCGGCTGCACGCGGCGGAACATGGCGGCGGTGTCCGCATCGAGTTCCGCTCCGGGCACACCGACCAGAAGGAGCTGTCCGACATCGTTCGACATGGGCGTCCAGAAACCAGATCCGGTCGTGGGTGTCGATGCGAAAAGCCATGTTCATCCACGCTTGTAGCGGCGGTCTGTGACCGCCGGATCAAAGTTGGAAAGAAGGCACCAACGGTCACAGACCGCCGCTACAATCAGGAAAACCGCTGCAGTGGTTTGGTCGAGAGCCACCCGCCGATGGCAGCGAGGAACACCGCGCCGTAGTCGGACAGCTTCCGTTCCCCCACCCCGGGCACTTGGAGCAGGGAAACTTCGTCGCGGGGGTAATTCCGCGCCATGTGCCGCAACGTGGCGTCGGAAAAAACGACATACGGCGGCACATTGCGGGCCCGGGCCAACTCGGCGCGCAGTTTGCGCAAGACTTCGAACAATCCCTCGTCGCATTCCACCTCGCCGGCGCGGGCGCGGCGCTTTTTCGCCGTGCCCGGACTCTTCTCTTTCGCCGGCATGACCATCGGACGAACCAACTGCACCGGCAACCGGTCGCGCAACACCTCCATCCCGCGTGCCGTCACGCTGATCGTGGCGAATTTGTCTTCCGTCGCCTCGAGCAAACCGAGACGCAGGAGTTGGCGTCCGAGATCGATCCAGTAGACCCGCGGTTGATCGCTGCCGACACCGTGCGTGCTGACCGTGTCATGCCCCCAACGCAGGATTTTTTCCGATTTGCCTCCGGTCAGCACTTCGACCGCGTGGTTCAGTCCGGTGCTGAATCCGCTCTTCTGACGCAGCCGCACGATGCAACTGAGCAACTTCTGCACATCGGTGGTGGCGTCCCATTTCTCGCGCGGCGCGAGGCATTGGTCGCAGGCGCCGCAATTCTCCTCGGTCCAATTTTCCCCGAAATATCCGAGCAGCGCCACGCGGCGGCAGCGCTCGTCCTCGGCAAAGTGGGTCATTTTCTCCAACTGCGCCCGCGCCTCGTTGCGTGCCTGCCGGTCGGTGATTTCTTCGAAAAAGCGCAGGTATTTGACCACGTCGCCGCGCGAATAAAGCAGGAGGCACTCGGACGGCAACCCGTCGCGACCGGCGCGCCCGGTTTCCTGGTAATAGCTTTCCACGTTCTTCGGCAGGTCGGCGTGGATGACGAAGCGAACATTGGGTTTGTTGATGCCCATGCCGAAGGCGATGGTGGCGCAGACCACCTGCACGTCGTCGCGCAGGAAAGCCTCCTGGTTGCGCGACCGCTCGTCCGCATCCAGTCCCGCATGGTAAGGCGCGGCCTTGATCCCAGCCTCGCGCAGGGCATTGGCCAGCGACTCGGCCGCGCGGCGTGATTGCGCGTAGACAATGCCGGCGTCGTCCTCGCGCTCACGGACGAACTTCACGACCTGCGCCGCTGCCTTGGCCTTGGGCACCACGCGATAGGTCAGATTCGGCCGGTTGAAGCTGGCGATGAAAACCTCCGGATCGCGCAATTCGAGTTGCGCAAGGATATCCTCGCGCACGCGCGGCGTGGCCGTCGCGGTCAGGGCGAGCAGCGGAATGTCGGTGAAAGTTTCCCGCACTTCGCGCAGGCGCCGGTATTCCGGACGGAAATCGTGCCCCCACTCGCTGATGCAATGCGCCTCGTCGACGGCCAGCGCTTTCATCCCCCACTCGCCGAGCTTGGTGAAAAAGTCCGGCAGCATGAGACGCTCCGGCGCGAGATAGAGCAGCCGGTATTCGCCGGCATAAAGCTTGGCGAAACGTTTGCGGGCCTCGGCGGAATCGAGCGAGGAATTGAGGAATGTCGCCGCCACGCCACTGGCGGTGAGTTGGTCCACCTGATCCTTCATCAGGGCGATGAGCGGGGAGACCACCACGGTCAGCCCGTTGCGAACAACAGCCGGCAGCTGGTAGCACAGACTCTTGCCCGCGCCGGTCGGCAGCACCGCCAACGTGTCGCGCCCGGCGAGGAAAGCGTCCGCGATTTCACGCTGGTGCGGGCGGAAGGTGTCGTAGCCGAAGACTTCCTTCAGCTTTTGTTCCAGCGCGGGCACGGGCGGGATTGTCTTCGCGACGGGCGGGACCGGCAAGTCCGCGAGCTTGCGCCATGGGCTTGTAGCGGCGGTCTGTGACCGCCGGAAACCTTGGTTTTTTATGGCACCGGCGGTCGCAGACCGCCGCTACAACCGGACATAATTACGCCGCTGTCTTCGACGCGGAGCGTTTGCGCGCGGTGGCGTCGAGGATCTTTTTGCGCAGGCGCAAAGTCTTGGGAGTCACCTCGACGTATTCGTCGGGGGCGATGTATTCGAGCGAGCGCTCGAGGGTCATCTGGACCGGCGGGGCCAGTTGGATGCCTTTGCCATCGCCCTGGCTGCGCATGTTGGTCAGCTTTTTCGCTTTGCAGGGATTGACCGGCAGGTCGTCGGGACGGGCGTTCTCGCCGATGATCATTCCCTCGTAAATTTCCTCCTGCGGTCCGATGAAGAGACGCCCGCGCTCCTGGATCGTGTCGAGCGCGTAGGCCATGCTTATTCCGCCCTCCATGGAAATGAGCACGCCCTTGCCGCGGCTCGGGATCTCGCCTTTGTGCGGTCCGTATTCCTTGAACAAATGACTCATCGTGCCGAGACCCTTGGTCGCGTTGACCAAGTCGGTTTCCAAACCGATGATTCCGCGCGTCGGGATGGTGGCTTGCACGAGCACGCTGTGCGGATGGTGCTCCATGTTGGAAATGTCCGCCTTGCGCGCGGCCAAAGCCTGCAGAATGTCGCCGAGATTGTCCGGCGGGACATCGACATAAAGCGTTTCCATCGGCTCGAGGAGCGATCCGTCGGCGGCGCGCTGGAAAATCACTTCGGGACGGGAGACAAGCAGTTCGAATCCCTCGCGGCGCATCTGCTCGACGAGAATGGCGATCTGCATTTCGCCGCGGGCTTTGACTTCGAATTGTCCGGCCGTCTCGGTCTCGGAGACCTGCAGCGAGACATTGGTGCGCGTTTCGCGGACGAGACGGTCTTTGATCTGGCGCGCGGTGAGCAGCTTGCCCTCGCGCCCGGCCAGCGGCGAATCGTTGACGCAAATGCGCATGCTGATCGTCGGCGGGTCGATCTGGATGAAAGGCAGCGCGTCACGTTCCTCGTTGTCGACCAGCGTCTCGCCGATGAACACATCCTCGAATCCGGCCAACCCGATGATGTCGCCCTCGGAGGCCGACTCGATCTTCACTTTTTCCAGGCCTTGGTGCCCGAAGATGGCGGTCACATTGGCCCGCTCTTTTCTTCCGTCGGCATGGATGCAGACAATGCTTTGCCCGACTTTGACCGAGCCGCTGATCACACGTCCGTAGGCGATACGCCCGAGGTAATCGCTGTAGTCGAGGTTCGACACGAGCATCTGGAAATAGTCGGTGTCGGATTTTTTCGGCGCCGGGATATGCCAGGCGATGGCCTCGTAGAGCGGCACCATGGTGTCGCTCGGGTCGACCAGTTCGCGTTTGGCGAAGCCCGCCTTGGCGCTGGCGTAGATATGCGGAAAATCGAGCTGTTCGTCGGTGGCGTTGAGTTCGAGGAAAAGCTCGAACACCATGTCGAGAACCTTGTGCGGACGGGCGTTGTCGCGGTCGATCTTGTTGATCACCACGACCGGCTTGAGGCCGTTTTCCATGGCCTTGCGCAGGACGAATTTCGTCTGGGCCTGCGGACCCTCATAGGCGTCGACGACGAGCAGGACGCCGTCGACCATTTTCATGATGCGCTCGACCTCGCCGCCGAAGTCGGCGTGGCCGGGGGTATCGACGATGTTGATCTGGTATTTGTCCCACTTGAGGGAAGCGTTCTTGGCCCGGATGGTGATCCCCTTTTCCTTTTCGAGATCCATCGAGTCCATGACCCGCTCCTCGAGCTTCTCGTGGGCCTGAAAGGTGCCGGACTGCCGGAGCAATTGGTCGACCAAGGTGGTTTTGCCGTGGTCGACGTGGGCGATGATAGCGACGTTGCGGATATTTTCCATGCGGGTCCCGAAAAGGAGCGCGGACTATGCTCGTGCGGGGTCGCGCTGTCAATCGTGCCGGCAGGTCTTCCTGTAGCGTCGCTGTCCCCGGCGACGGTTGTTGAGATACGAGACCGGCGGCGAGGACGCCGCCGCTACAGATTTACGCGACGATGAGCGGCACGGTCGAATCCGGCGCCTGGTGCATGATGTGCATGACGCGCCGGAACCCTTCCGCGTTCGTTGTGATGCACGAGAGCGAGTCAGGCACCCCGCGCGGTCCTTCGGGATGCAGAAGGATGGCATCCGCTTTGTATCCGGGCCCGGGTTTGCCGACCGGTTGGCCCGGTCCGGTGATGGCGGGCGTTTGCGCGGGCCAATTTTTCCCGCTCTTTCGTTTCGGCTGCAGCGTGTAGTGGCCCGCGGAAATTCCGCGCGATTTGCCGATGAACCCGTTTTCGTTGGTGCGGAATTCCCCGAGATATCCCTGCTTCCCGTAGACATACATGGTCCCCGGCGAACGGCGGTCATCGGGATCATCCCGCTCTACGACCACGCCGATCCAACCGTCTTTGGCACCTTTGGGCTTCTTGCCGGGATCGCGCGGCGAAGGAAGGGGCGGCTCCCAACGACGGTCCTTGAGCAAACGCATCCATCGACGGCGCCCTGTCGGCATGCGCCTGATTACCAGATTGCGGGGCAAGAAGAGGAGAAAATCGCCATTGTTGTGTCGGCCTGGTTTGAGTGCGGCGGGCAATGGCTGCCGACATGTTCTGCCTGCGCACCCTCCTCGGCGCCGAAACTACGAGCGACTACATCTTTTCTTAAACCGCTCTCTCTCGCACCGCGTGACGAGGATGGCCGACCTCGCGCCGGGATTTTGGGCGACCCACGGCGTGCCGGAATTGCCGGCGGAAAATCCTCCCGACCGAATGCAGCGGCGGACTTACGAAGTGTCTTTAGATTTGCCTCAGCGCTATCTGCGCATCGAGGCGGAACTCCGGTAGAGCCCGGAGAAAATCACCAGAAGCTTTGGGGAACCTCGATCTGGTCGCCGGGCAGGAGCGCGATATCGAGCGAAGGATTGGACCGCACGGCCTTGACGTCGATCATGCGCACTTCTTTGCCGCGCAGCAGACGCACTTTGCGCTGGTCGGCGTAATCGGTGAAGCCGCCGGCGGCGCTGATCGCGCCGAGCACGGTGAGGTCGGTGGTGTATTCGACGCGGCGCGGTTGCCGCACATCGCCGCTCACGTTGACAAAGCGGGCCACGGTGGGGACGGCGATGGTGATCGTCGGATTGGTGTAGATTTCACCGCCGCGGTAGGCGGCTTCGACCGCCCGCTGCAGTTCGGCCTGCGAAAGGCCCGCGGCGCGGACTTTGCCGATGTGCGGAAGGTTGATGAAACCCTCGCCGTCGACGGAGTAGGAACCGGTGATAAGCTGCGTCTCCTCGGAAGGAACGCCGCCGATACGGAGCTCCATGGTGTCGCCGATGCGGAAGGTGACCTCAGAGGCGGACGCCGTGG
>JAFMJK010000051.1 GCA_017853515.1 Chthoniobacterales bacterium
GGACGGGCATCGTCCAAAAACCCGCGATTCATTCAACCGGCACTCCGATGGACGGATGCTCGGCCAACGCGAACTCGTAAACCAGACGGTATTCCGCGTCGGTGAGATGACGCGACGGCATCGTCTTGGCCAGCGCAATCGCCTCGTTGCGCGAACCCGTCGCGGCCAGCACCGCCACCACCACCGACTTCTGCCCGGGTTGCAGTTGGTGCCGGATCGCCTCGCACGGCTCCAGAACCTTGCGGGCCTCGGCCGAACGCCCGCTGCGCATCAGCGCGAGTGCGTGCGTCAAGCGCAGGTCGATGTTCGAAGGCTCGGCGCCGAGCGCGGCTTGCGTTTCCGCCACATCCACTTTCCCGCCGCGCATCAAGCGATCGAGGCGCTCCAGATCCTTCACCGACTCCGTCTGCGGCGAAGCCTTCAGCGCGTTGCGAAAAGCTTGGTCGCGCAAACGGGGTTCCCCGCGCATGGAGAACCTCCACCGCGCCACACGCAGGGCATACTCCGATGGCCCGTGCTCGCCGCACAATTCCAGCAGAGCCTTGTCCGCGATATCCGGCCGCCCCGCCTCGTCCACCTGTGCCAGCACTTCCGCCAACTGCCCGCGCGCCACCGCGGCGCGCACCGCCAAGGTCCAACTTCTCTCCGCGCCCGCCGTCCGCCCCAATCCCTGCTCCGCCCGCGCCCGCAGCAAGTGCGTCACTGCCTGGTTCAGCGGCGAACCCGCCTCCACCAGCCTGAGCAACTCGTCCCAATTCCGCGTTGCACTCAACGCTTCCGCCCTCACGAGGAACGTGCCGCGCGAACCCCGTGCCTCGCCCGCCCGCGCAAACACCAAGGCGTCTTCCGGAAGATTATGATCCAACAACCATCTCGCATAGGCTCCGCGCTGCTCCGGCCGCGCACCGGTGAAAACCGTCTGCAACTCCCGCACGATGTCGTCCGCCGTACGATGACGATCCGCCACCAGCACCGTCGCAGCAGGCAGCAACGCCTCGTTGTCGGGACGCATTTCCGCCCACGCCCGCCGCGCCCAACTCAGACGCGTGGCCGGGCCGGCAGGCACGGAGGCCAATGCGAAAGCCAAAGCCTCGTCGGATTGGCCGCCTTCCGCAACCGACTCGACGATCTGGACCGCCTCGGCCAGAGCCTCCGGCGTGCCGATGCTCACGAGCATCCGCGCCAATTCGAACCGCCGTTCGGCCGTGGGATCCGCCTGCGCCGCTTGCCGCAGGAGACGCTCAGCCGCCGTGAAATTCCGCTGCTGCAGGGCCCGGCGACCGCACCAAGCATCGGCCTCGGCCGAGCGACCGCCTGCTTGCATCACGGCGATGGCCTCCTCGAACTGCGCGTCGTCTCCGAAACGCACCGCCGCATCGGCCCGGTCAGCGCGATCCTCCTCGGTCATCAGCCCTGTCTTCTCGACTTGCTGCCACACATCCAGGCTGCGCCGGTCGCCGTTGGCCGCGAGCACCTGCGCGTAGACGCTCAGCACCGCGGGATCCTGCCCGCGCAAAGAGCGGGCAGACTCCGCCTGGATCAAGGCGAGCCGCAGTTCTCCCTGCTCCGCGGCGACCCGCGCACTGCGGGCCAGATCCCGCGCCCGCCAGCCGGTGAAAACGTAAAAGGCCGCCCCGCCCCCCAAGAGCACAACGACCACCACGACGGGCAACCACAAAAAGACCCGCCGCACCAACGCCCGCCAGCGAGATATGTGGAGATGCCACTCGGCCGTCTGGCCCGTTGCCTCCCTCCACCAGTCGACAAGACTTTCGTAGAACCGCGGCACCTCCGGCGCCCGCCCCTTCTCCGGCGTCAAATCCTCGTCATCGGCCGGATCGCTCATCGCCGCGTGAAGTTAAAACAATCGACGACCATATGCACTCGCGCGATGACGAGTCTCCCGCGTCTCCTCGACCCCCTTCTTAAGCGCGCAGCCCGCGCCGCCACCGAGCATAACCCGCGGCCAAAAGCAAAAGAACCGCCGCCGCCCACGTGCCCGGCTCGGGAACACCCCCGGCCAAAGGCGCGCTATACGTCAGGAAAAGGCCGTCATCGCCCTCGATGTCCATCAAGGTGATCCCGAACGTTCCGGTGGCACCGACAAAGCTTGCCGAATTAAGACTGAAAAGACTCGCGTCGAATCCGGAGATAGTCGGAGCGCGCGCGATCAACCAGTTCGAGTAATTCGCCGCCGGATCGAAGCTTCCCAGCGCCCCCTGCGTCTGGTTGTCCCCCTGCAAGGTGATCAAGTTGATCGTGTAACCGCCCGCCGTGGTGATGCCGGTCAGATCAAGCGTGCCCCCGGTGACGTCGAGCAAATCCCAGCCCGTGCCGGCCGGTCCGGCGAGATTGAAAATTTCCCAGTCATAATAGCCTCCCTCCGACCAAGTCGCGCCGTTCGTCGCCGTGGTCGTTCCCGCGGAATTGCCCGGCGAAAGGATGCCGCCGTTCTGCACCGAGAGAGAACCCACCGTGCCCGAGCCGGCGATGGTGCCGCCGCCGACTGCGGTGACCGAACCGGAAAGCGCACCGTTGATCACCATGCGTCCCTGATTGGTCACCGTTGCATTGCTGGAGTTCAAAACGCCTCCATTTGCTACGGTGAAACGGCCGGCAGTCACCTCGGTCGTGCCGGTGAACGTATTGCTCGCGGTCACGGTCACAGTGCCGCTGCCCTCCTTGAGCAGTGTTCCGGTGCCCGAGATGCTTCCGGCAAGCGTGCCGGCGCCGTCGAGTCGTGCCAGGGACCCGTTCGACACGACAATGCTGTTGGAAATGGAGGCCGAATTCACCAGGCGCACGAGCGCGTTGCTGCCTGTGATTTCGAGACTGCCGGTCGGACCGAGCGCGGTGCTGCTCGCCAACTGGACCTCGCCGGCATCGACGACAAGTTTGCCGCTGAAATTGGAAGATGTCCCCTCGATACGCAGGATACCCGCACCCTCCTTGCGGAAGTCACCGGTGCCGCCGATGCCGTTGGACAACACCATTTCGGCACCGCTATCCGCACTGAGGTACACGGCATCGTTGTTGGTCCCCGAGGAGTTGACCACCCCGCCGAAAGTCTGGGTGCCCGTGCCGACCACGCTGATTACGCCGCCGGCCCCCGGATCGACAGAGCCGGAACTGGCCGCTTCGCCGGTCAACGAGAGAACCCAGCGGTCGAGCCGCGCAATGCCCCCCCCGCGAGAGTCAGTCAACTCGAGTTCCCACAAACCGCTCGCCAACCACGCACCATTGAAAGCGGAACCGAAATCGAAGGTCTGCGTGGCGGAACTGAAACTGGCGAGCGCGGATTCGCGGGAGGATTCGGCCGGCAGACCGAAGTAAAGCATTCCCGACAAATCCCCGAGTTTCATCGGGTTGCCGGAGAAAGGCGACGAAAGGAGCAGGGTCGCGGATGCGCCTGAAATGGAAGACAGCCCGGAATCCTCCCAGAAAAAATCGCTCCACGCGGTCCCGTTGTCCGGCACGGTCATGTCGGACACGATGGTCTTCTCGACGAGCACCGCGGCGCGCAGAGCGCATGGTGCGAGCAAGCCGGACGCGCAGAACAACGCGACACAGAGTGAGAGTTTGGCCGCGGGTTTCATCATTGCTGCACCTGGAAGAACATGCTGCCAGCCCAGTTGTCGGCATGGTCGCCGCGTTCCTGAATGGTCACGTTGAAGATTCCGGTCTCGGAATAGATGCCCCCCACGCTCTTCCATTCCGGATCGGACAGTTCGCCTTTGTAGTAGAGGTAGTAGGTCGTGTGGGCCGTGCCGCTGAAGACCATGGAGACCGAAGTGTTGCGCCCGTTGTACACCGGCGTGCCGATGCTCCCGGCAACGATGCTGAAAGGCGCCACTTGCTCATGCGGCGTCACCGCAACCTCGCCGGTCGTCGACTTGCCGCTCGCCGCATCGTAAAGCGTGTAGGTGAAAGTCTCCGCGCCGCTGCCGCCCGCCGTGAAGGTGACAAAGACCCCGCTGATCGTCACCGTCGGCGAACCGGTGCCCGCCGCGACGGCCGTGACGCTCAGGTTGTCCGTCGCCACCGTTCCGGAGGTGTCGGTAATCCTTTTATCGTTGCCCAGCAGCGTGGCATGGGGAATTTCGAAGGAAGTGTTGCCCGAGAGTCGCAGGACCGCGTCGTCAGCGGCGAGCGGTCCAGTCACCGCGTAATCCGTCGAGGCCGAGCCGCTGTAATTCGAGGCGGTGGCCGTGACCGTGTACATGCCGGGCGCGGTTGGAGCGGCGGACGACGGGCCGTAGGAAGTGGTCACGCCCTGGTGGGAACGCCCGCTGTAGCTGTAGGTCCAACCGCTCACCCCGCCGGCGCTCGCGGTGTAGGATCCGTCGCCGACCGGCGTGAGGGTCGTCTCGGGCAAAGGCGCAGCGGTGATGTCGGCGGTGGTCGTGGCAACCGAGGCGAGCGTGTAGTTCCCAGCGTCGTCCCCCGCGAGGGATGGACCAGACCATGTCACCGTCTTGTTCGTTCCGACATCGGCGTCGCTGAAGTTCGCCGTGCCTCCGGAGAGGCTGACGCTGTCATCCCCGACAACGCCGTCGAGCGAACTGGACGAGACAGTCGCCGCCGTCGTGCCGTCGTAAGTCTTGTTTGCCGCGGTGAAGGTGGCGGTCAACGACTTCGCGTCGACGGTGGAGGAGGGCAACGCGACCGTCGTGCTGTCGCCGCCCGGGCTGGAAAGCGTGATGTCGCCCGAATAAGTGCCGACCGCCGTGGTGGCGGCAAGGCGCGCGTAGACCGTGGTCTCCGCGATTGTTCCGGTGTTGGTCAACGACAGCGAGTTGGTGAAACCGGTCGAGGCGTTGGTCGAAACCTCGAAGCCCGCCGGGGCGGCAACCGTGACACCATCGTGCACATCGGTCGCGGAGAAGCTGAATGAAGTGTTCGCCGAAGCCGAACCGAAAGTCGTCGAGAGCGCCGACGGCGTGTTGCTCGTGGTGATCACCGGCGCCGCGTAGACCTTCAAGTATTGCGGCTCGTGCGGATTCGTCACCCATCCCGCGTCCGTCGTCGGCACGCCATTCAAAGCCACATAAATGCCGTTGGTCAAAATGTCGCCGCCCGACCGCGGCGTGTTCCACAGAAACTGGTTGCGGCGGTTCGGATACTCGTTGTTCGGACCGAGATAAGCCGCGATGTTCCTCACGTTGTAGAGTTTGTTCGCCTCGAGGCCCAGCAACGTGCCGAGCCCGGACGGGATACCGAACGTATTCGCCACGTTGTTGCTGCGCGTCAAGTTGACGAAAGCCAGCACCACGTCGCTGCTCGAGGGGGAAGCGTTCGCCGTCTCGTATTTGGCCACCGCGAAGATCCGTTCGTCGGCGTCGTTCGAGTTGATCGGATTGAGGAAATAGCGGCTCGACGAACGCAGCGCGGGACTGAACTCGCGCGCCAACCCGACACCGGAGTAGGCCGGACGCAGGTTCTGCACGCCGAGCGAGTTGCTCGACCATGCCAGCCACTGCGGGTTCATCGAATTGTAGCGTTTGAAGTGCGGGATGGATTTGCCGAAATTCACCTCGTAATGACTGAAGCTGAGCGAGGCCGCGGTGCCGATTTCCTGCCCATACATGATCATCGGCGCGCCGTCGATCGCGCTGCCCACCGCGTAGCGCAGGAAGGCCTGCCAGGGATCGGCCCAGCCCGCTTCATCGTGCGAGGTGTTGTTCAGCAGGACCAGACCCTGGCCGTAAGCCGACCGGCGATCCTCGAAGATGGCGCGATGCGTCGTCGCGTTGGTGGCATTCTGCCACGGGAAAACGATGTTCTCGTTGAGGATGTCGAAGTGGCGGTTGGAGCGGTAAGTCACCTCGCCTCCGTCGAGCGATTCGCTCATGAAAACAAAGCTCCACTTGTGGGCGCGCGCCACGTTTATGACATACTCCCAGAACTGCGGCGGCATGCCCTGTCCGAAATCGGCGCGCAGGCCGTCGATTCCCTTGTAGGCCTGGTCGGTCGCCGAACTGCCGGCCGGCAGGCCCGTCTTTTCGAGCCAGTAGGGAACGTAGCGGGCGAAATATTGCCAGACCGCGCGCGTCACGGCACCGGAGGTGTTCGAGCCGCCCTGCAAGTCGGATAGCGTGATGCTGTCTTCCTCGTTTTTGTAGCGGTTGAGTTCGGCGCCGCCGGACGGGTTGCCCGTCACCAAAGCCGAGTAGCGCCCGAAGAAAACGTCGATCACATCGCTCCATTTGCCGAAGTCGTTGCGGTCCGGCGCCACGGCGACGTTGGCGCCCGAACTGGCGGGGCCCGCATATTGCGATCCCGAGTCGTTCTTCGAGTAGAAACGCGCCTCGCGATCCTTGATCTTGTCCGTGGCACTCCACCCGCCTGTGCTGACCCCCGCCGCCGCGAGAAGGGCCAATCCTTCCTCGTCGAGCTCGCAATCGTAGGCCGTGTGGTTGAACGGCGCGTCGAGCATCACGTTCACACCCTTGCCGTCCGCGGCCGTGACGAAGTTGGTGAAGGCCGCCATCGAGGCAGAGCGGTCGTTTCCTTGGCTCATTTGCTCCATCACCTCGAAGAAGTTTTTCACCGCGTAGGGGGAACCCGGATCGTAAGGCGTGCCGCCCGGCGCCTCGCGTCCCTCCACCCCGTTCGGATGGATCGGCTGGAACCAAAGCGTGTTGACGCCGAGGCCGCGCAGGGAGTCGAGATTCACGCGGCCATTGGCGCTGTTGGTCAGGCTTTCGAAAGTGCTGCGTGTGCCGAACGTGTCGCCCGTCGCATTCACGTTGAGCACGTTGATTTCGTAGACATTCATGTTGCGGGCCAGCACCGGCGTGACGGTGATCGCGTGATCGCGCTTGCCGCCGTAGTTGTAGTAGACCCACGGACCGCCGTTCATGCGGTAGCGGGCGGTCAGGCGGTAGGCGCCGGTCTTGTTCGCGTTGATGGTCAGGGTGTAGGAGCCCGAGGATCCGCTCATCGGATGGGCTTGGAAGTATCCGTCGGTCGGGTAAGCGCCCGTGGTGTAGCCCGAAGGTTTGTCGGTCGGCGGATCGGGCGGAATGATGCCGTCCGGAATACCGTCGCTGTTGGCGTCGGCGGCGGCGCGCTCGCGGTTGTTCAGGTTGGTCCAGACTTCGACTTCATCGGGCGTCAGACCGGGGCTGAAGGTGATGGTCACGTTGTTCGTCGTGCCGGCCAATTCGTCGGCGAAGAGCTTGCTCGTCGTGTAGTCGGCATTCATCGAGCCCGCCGGGCTGTTGATCGTCATACTCATCGACGCGACGTTCACCGTGCCGGAGACGGCAACCGTCTGGCTGGTGGCTCCCGTGCTGGACGCGGTGACATCGCCGGAGTTGGCTCCGGGCGAGGCGTTCGACTTGAGCCGAACGTAGATCGTCGTGCTGGCTACCGTGCCGGAGGACGGCGTGAGGGCGACAGCGGCTCCGTAGCCGCTACCCGAAGATTGGGAAACCTCGAACCCGGCCGGCGCAGCCACCGAGAGGCTGGCGCTGAGATTCGATCCGGACACCGAGAAGCTTTGAGCGGCGGAGGCGGTGCCATAGTTGGTTGTCATGGCCGATGGCGCGCCGGTCACCGTGATGGTCGGCGGTGGCGCCGCGGTGGTGGCGCTTGTCGTCACGCCCGGGGAATACCAACCCCAGTTTTCCGAGAAGATCTTGTAGTGGTAGGTCGTCGAGGGCGACAAACCGGTGTCGCTGGATGTGCCGGCGGCCAACGAACCCCGGACCACGGTGTGCCCGGTGCCCACATCCTGACCGTCGCTGTAGTTGGTGTCATCAGCCGGCGTGAAGTCGACGGCCGAACCGGCGCGGCGGACGATCATCACATTGCGGCTGCTTGTCAGGTCGTGGGTCAGCCCGATCGAGGTCGTGCCCGTCGCCGTCGCGGTGACATTGGTCGGATCCGGCACCGGGTCCACGGTGACACTCACGCTGGTGGCAACGGTGTTGAAATTTGCGGTGTCGGTCGGCGTGAAAGTGACGTTCTTGCTGCCGCTTGCCGTCTGCTCGGTGGCCGTGTCGTCGAAGGAGAAGGCTCCCGCCGCGCTCGCGCTTCCGCCGGAGAGCAGGCCGTTGGAAAGCCGGTCGCCCTTGATGACCGAAGCCGATGCGGTCGGGGCGGAGACGATGGTCGGCGTCGACTTGGCCACCGTGTTGCCCGAGGAAGGCGTGGTGATGGTGCGCGTGGCGGCGTTCGTGCTGGCCAGAGTGACGGAGACCGAATTGTAGCTGCCCGCGGCAGCCTCGGCGGAGAGGCGCAGGTAGAGGGTGCCGGAGGCAGACCCGCCGCTCTGCGTGAATATCACCGCGTTGGTGTAGGCGGACTCGTTGGTCGAAACCTGGAACCCGGTCGGGGCCGTCACGACGATGTTTGTCGTGAGGTTCGAACCGCCCACGGTGAAGTTCTGCGCGGCCGAAGGCGTGCCGTAGGTCGTGGTGAAGGCCGCCGTCGTGACGTTGTTGGTCGATCCGCTGATCGTGACGGTCGGCGTGCCGGTCGTGGCGGCCGAGGCCGTGTCGCCCGCCGAGTAGTGTGAATAGTTTTCGGCGTAGAATTTGTAGTGGTAGGTTGTTCCACCGCTGAGCCCCGTGTCGGAAAAGGAAGTTCCGCTGTCGTTGTACACCACCGTGTCCCCGCCCAGGGCCGTGCTCCCCACGGCATAAGCCGTTCCCGGCGTCGGCGCGGTGAAGTTGGTATCCGCGCTGCGCACAATCATGGTGTTCTTCGCATTGCCGGAAACGCCACGGACCCACGTGAGGTCGATCTGCGTCGAACTCGCGTTTGTCGCCGCCAGCGTGGTCGGGTTGTTCAGCGCGCTCACCACGATGCTCAGCGTGGCGGCATCGGGACGACTCAGGGCCAAGTCGCTCCATGCGGGTCGCGAAGCATCGAACCAGTAATCGTTGCCGACCCCGTAAGAAACGCGCATCGCCCAGTAAAATGTGCCCGCGTTGGTCAGTTGCGGTGTGTTCGCGTAAATGCCGTCGGCACTGCTTCCCGGATCCCGGCCCGCGCCCTGCACCGTGTTGCCGGCCACGCTCAGGTCGGCGTTGTCATAGCGCCCGAAGACCGTCGCGTAGGAACGGTTGGTGCCGTTGAGCGTCTGCCACGCGTCGAGATCAAGACGGACGGTGTCGCCGAGGAACGCGGTCGTGGCATTGGCCACGGCGGGATTTTTGCCGCCGGGAACGGTCAGCGTGGTGAAGTTGGACTGTGCCCCGTAGCTGGTGCCGGCCGCGTTGCTGGCAAA
Source organism: Chthoniobacterales bacterium (assembly GCA_017853515.1). Taxonomy (GTDB): domain Bacteria; phylum Verrucomicrobiota; class Verrucomicrobiia; order Chthoniobacterales; family JACTMZ01; genus JACTMZ01. The sequence goes on from JAFMJK010000051.1 coordinate 9,239, forward strand.
AGCGCGGTAATAGTAAGTCGTGCCGGAAACAAGACCGGTCGCGCTGTTGGTGAACGCGCCGGTGCTGAAATCTCCGCTCGATGACGATTGCGTGCCCGTGCCCGTGCTGAAGCTGTTGTTCGTGCTGTATTCGACGCCGCGCACCGTGGCATTCGCTCCACCGGTCGCCGTGATGTTGCCTGCCAGCGAGGCCGAGTAAGCCGCCACCGAACCGGACGATCCGGTGGTGACCGTCGGCGTGGTGCGCGGTGTGCCGGCCACGGAATCGGTCGCGGTTCCCGATCCTGCCGCGTTCACCGCGCGCACTTGCACATCGTAGGACGTGCCGTTGGAAAGACCCGTGATCGTGATGCTTGTCGAAGTCGAGGCCGGACTCACCGCGGTGAAACTGCTTCCCCCATTCGTCGAATATTCGTAGTTCGTGATCGCGGATCCGCCGTTCGAGGCGGGCGCCGTGAAACTCGCGGTCAATTGTCCGTTGCCCGGCGTGACCGACAATCCCGTCGGCGCGCCCGGCGTCGTGCGCGGCGTGCCCGCCACCGAGTCGGTCGCCGTCCCGGTCCCGATCGCGTTCACCGCGCGCACTTGCACATCGTAGGACGTGCCGTTGGTCAAACCGGTGATGTCGAAGGACGTCGCCGTGGATGCCGGACTCCGCGCGGTCCAGGAGGAACCGCCGTTCGTCGAATACTCGTAGTTGGTGATAGCCGACCCGCCATCGGCCCCCGCCGTGAAACTCAGGCTCAGCAGCTGGTTTCCTGGAGTAACCGTCAATCCTGTCGGCGCAGCCGGAGCCGTGGCCGACGCCGCGGTCGCCTGAGTCAACGTGCCCGAATTGGCGCCGGTTCCCCCGGAACTGACCGCGCGCACACGCACATAATAAGTGGTGCTCGCGTTGAGACCCGAAACCGTCGTCGGACTCGTGGCGGTGACATCATTGTAGCTGGAAAGTTTGCTCGTGAATCCCGAGTCCGTGGCCACATCCAGTTTGTAACTGGTCGCGCCGGTCACAGCGGACCAACTGACCGCAAAACTGCTGGCCGTCACCGAGCCCGCGGTTGGGGTGTTGGGAGCAGCTGGCACCGTCACCTGAGTCAACGTCGCCGAGCTCGCGCTCGTGCCGCCGGCGCTGACCGCCCGCACGCGGACGTAATACGTGGTGCCCGCCGTCAGGCCGGTGACGGAGTCCGAAGTTCCCGACACCGACTTGTTGTTGTAGCCCGTGACAAAACTCGTGAAACCGGAATCGGTGGCGACATCCAGGTAGTAACTCGTGGCACCGCCCGGATTCGACCAATTGGCCGTGAAACTCGTGGTCGCCACGCTGGACCCGGTTGGCGCGCCCGGAGCCAAGGGGATCGTGGCGGTATTTGTCGAAACACCCGACGAGTAGTAAGAATAATTCTCGGCGTAGACTTTGTAATAATACGTCGTGCCTGCGGTGCGGTTGCTATCCGTCACACTCGTGCCGGAACCGCGGTAAATCACCGTGCCGCCTCCGGTCGAATCGCCGCTGTTGTAGGTGGTGCCCCCAGTCGGATCGGTAATGGACGAACTCGTGTGCCGGACAACGACCGTGTCTTTGGTCGTGCCGGAAACACCCCTCGTCCAACTCACCGTGGCGCTGTTTGTTGTTTGGCCCGACAAACTCACCGATGTCGGGTTGTTCAGTGCATTGACTGTGAAATAAATTCCAAAGCTCGACGGATAAGTTGTGCTGTTCCCCCATCCGCCCGCAGAAGCGGATGTGTAGGGGTCTCCAGAGTTCGCTTTTGCCTGATAAACCAAGCCAAAATTGCCGGTGCCAGTGAACTTCCAATTGCCGATGTCTCTGCGAACGCGCTTGTTGCTGCTTCCGGCGACATCTTCATACCAGTTGGCCACCGCCCAGTTGAGGCTGCTGATATTGGTTCCGAAACCGATCTGCGCGTAATTCCAACTGGACTGGCCGATCTCCATGTTGACGTAATACGTGGAGCTGAGACTGTCCCCGAGATAGTAGGTGCCGATGGGCGCGCCGGTTGTGAGCGGGTTGATCCAGATTTGCGCGGAAACATGCGCAGCGCCGGCGGTAAACACCGCGGCAACCAAAAGCAGAATCCGCAACATGCGAGAGCGCGCATGGATAGTGCTGAGCCGCCGAGCCACACAGGATTTAAGTTTACGGCTGGAAGAATTCACGCTGGGGAATGCAAAAAAACCTTCGTGAAACTACTTATCTTTCGACCCCTTGCAACAGAAAATTGCCGCCTTGAAGAAATCACTCTATCTGTTTGGACAACAAGCTTTTCCAAGGATGGATCAGCATTTGTGTCCCTGCTCCTTTTTCGAACCGCGCTTCATCATTCATTCCGATCGCGCGACAGCTACCGGCTCCCATGCCATCGGGATTAACCGCCGCCTAGGGACCCCAGCGTCATGGGAACGCAGCAAACCTGCTCCCGTCGGAGAAGACCAACCCGTCCGCGCGCGGGCATAATCCCGAGCGGCAGTTCTGAGCAGGCACCCAACGCACATCACTCGGGGGACACCCGGTTCCCAAAACCAGCCCCGCCCCCCCCCAAAAAAAAACAACTGATACCAATCACGAAAAGTTTTTCGACTTTTCACACCCCTTGGTAGGGGCGGCTGGCCCAGCCGACCGCACGCATT